>JBKKBD010000141.1:0-6201 GCA_046714315.1 Specibacter sp. | reverse complement strand
GCACGAACGGGATATCTAGGCCATCGATCCAGGCCATGGGTTGATCGGTTTCGTTGTGGTGGCCGTGGAAGTTCCACCCCGGTGTCAGCAGGAAGTCACCGCGGGACATCCGCACCGGGTCACCGTTGACAACAGTCCAAACACCCTCACCCTCGACGACAAAGCGGAAGGCGTTTTGTGAGTGGCGATGCTCGGGCGCTGTTTCATGCCCACCGAGGTACTGGATGGCAGCCCACAATGTCGGGGTGACGTAGGGCTTGCCGCCCAGACCCGGGTTCGCCAACGCGATCGCGCGGCGTTCCCCTCCACGACCCACAGGCACCAGGTCACCGGAACGCTCCGCCAACGGCAATAGCGTGTTCCACCGCCAGACGTGCGGCACGGCCTTCGGGGTCGGTACCATCGGCATCAAATCAGCGATCTGCGTCCACAGCGGGATGAGGTTCTCGGATTCAAAGTCCTGGTACAACACCTCCAGTGCGGCGGCTTCTTCAGGCGTCGCCTCGGGCACTACCTGCCCGGCCGCAACTGACTCATGCGTGATGTTATCTGCATTGATAGACACTTGGGGCCTCCTGTTGTGACCTTCGGTGATGGATAAGAATGTTGCTCTCGTCACAACCCTAGGTGGGGGTGGGCCACTCCATCAAACAAATTCTGTCTACCAGAATTGATCAATTAATCCCTATTGGCCGGGTTGGCAGCAATGTCCAGCTCCAGCTGGCGCCTGGCCTCAGTCAGACGCTGTACCAGTCCGGCATCAAAGAGCGGGCGGAAACGGGCGATGGGCGTGGCAACACTGATGGCGCCAATCACGTCCCCGGCACCGTTGTGCAGGGCCATACCCAAGGCGCTGATGCCTTCCTCGGTGCCTTCGAAGTTGGCGGCAAAACCATTGCGGCGAATTGCCATTAATTCGCGCATGAAGGCCGGAAAGTTCGCTTCGGTAATGTGGTCGCCGCCGATCTCGGCACTGCTGCTGGAAAATAGTTTGTGCACCATGTCCTCATCCAGCTCGGCAAGAATGGCCTTGCCGCCGGAGGCCTTGTGGGCTGGCATGACACTGCCCTGCCTGTCACCAACACGCAGTGCGTTGCTTCCTTCGGATGTGCTGAGAAATCTGACTTTGGTCCCCACGCGCACCATGAGGTTGACTGTCTCATTGAGCTGACTGGAGAGCAGCTCCATGTGGGGTTGGGCCAGTTGCCTCAGCTGCCTTGTCCAGCGAAGCCCGGCAGGACCCACCCCAATGGCCTCTCCAGGAACGTAGTTCTTGTGCTCGTCTTGGACCGCGAACCCGCGGTAGACAAGCATCGCCAACAGTCGGTGCGCCGTGGACGGGGCCACCCCCAGCTCGGCAGCGGCATCCTTGAGCCGCAGCTTGCCGCCGTCACGCAGCAGCTGTAACAAGAGCAGGGCGTTATCCACGGCCTCGATGGGATACATGGGCTTTTTTCGAAACTCGATATTCTGCACAATAGAATTATATTGCCTCTTGGATGTGAAGTGGGCCACCCTTATGAGATGGATTACACAAACAACCCCGTCACGGCCGGCAAAATCGCCGGTGTGAGACGAACCAGGCCAGCAGCGCAGCCGGCCAAGTTCCCACGTGCATCACTGATGGCCGTTCTGGTTTGCTGGCTGCTGGTGGTCTTTGATGGATACGACCTGATTGTTTATGGCACCGTCCAGTCCTCACTGATCAACGACACCGATTGGGGCCTGACCAAGGCAACCGCCGGTACCGTCGGCTCCCTAGCTTTTGCAGGCATGATGATTGGCGCCGTCGCAGCTGGCCGGCTCGCTGATGCCCTTGGGCGCAGACGAACCATCCTCGCGTGCGCCATTGCTTTCTCAGTTCTGAGCGCCGCATGTGCCTTCGCGCCCAATGCCTACGTATTTGGCGGACTCCGCCTACTCGCCGGCATCGGTTTGGGTGGTCTGGTGCCGTCGGCCAACGCACTCGTGGCCGAATTGGTGCCCGAGAAATGGCGTTCCGCAATTGCGACCTTGATGATGTCCGGTGTCCCCATTGGCGGTACGCTGGCGGCTCTGGTTGGCATTCCGTTGATCCCGCTTTTCGGCTGGCCGGTCATGTTCTTGATCGCCGGCCTGGCCCTGGTCATCGTTGTTCCTTTGGGCTTCAAATATCTGCCCAAGACTGCTGCTCCCCGGTTGACGGGAGAGCGTGGCGGCTTCGGTGCCTTGCTGAAGGCACCCTATTTGGGTGCCAGCGTCTTGTTTGCGTTGGCCACCGTCGCTACATTGTTTGCGTGGTACGGATTGGGCACCTGGTTGCCCAATCTCATGCAGATGGCGGGGTACAACCTCGGTTCGGCTCTGACCTTTGCCATCGCCCTGAACCTAGGCGCCGTGGCCGGTTCTATCATCACGGCGTGGGCTGGTGGTCGATTTGGTCCCATCCGCACCGGAATCGTCGCAGCAGCGGTAGCCGCTGCAGCCTTGGCCGTCATCATGACTGGTCCACCCGTATTTCTTGTCTACGCCATGCTGGTCCTAGCCGGCGTGGGCACCCACGGCACGCAGTGCCTGATCATCGCCGCCGTCGCTACTCGTTACCCAAGCCACCTACGCGGCACGGCACTTGGTTGGGCACTCGGCGTCGGACGCATTGGTGCGGTGGCAGCCCCGCAGGCGGGCGGATTCCTGCTCGCAGCCGGGCTTGGTGTGAACTCTAATTTCCTGGCCTTCGCCGGTGCCGCGGCCATTGCAGCGATCCTGCTGTGGGTCATCTCGGTCCGGGCCAAAGTCAGTACCTCATCTCCCTCATCATCGAATTCATCAACAAACGTAGGAAGCAGCCATGTTTAACTCACCCAGTTCCACCACTGAGACGATCAATACCACCCCGGCACAGGATGTTCTGGTGATTGGTGGCGGCATGGCCGGCTTGGCGGGTGCTCTCGCCTTGCGGGAAAATGGCGCCAGTGTGACGCTCGTGGAAAATGCTCCGGCGTTCGGCGAAGTGGGTGCCGGACTGCAGATGGCCCCTAACGCCTCGCGTGTTTTGAAGCGATGGGGCTTGCTGGAAAAGGCCTTGGAAATCGGTGTGCAGCCCAAGCACTTGGTGTTCCGCGACGCCGTCACCGGCGAAGAACTCACCCGTCAGACCCTCGGCGCTGAATTCGAAGAGCGCTACGGCGCCCCCTACGTGGTGATCCACCGCAGCGATCTCCACAGGATCCTCTTGGAGGCCTGCCAGGAGTCCGGCGTGACGCTGATTAACGGCGTCTTCGTTGAAAAGGTCGAAACCGAAGGTGAAAAGGCTCGTGCCTTTGCCGCCAACGGTGACGTTTATGAGGCCGACGCCGTTCTGGCTGCGGATGGTTTGAAGTCAACCCTTCGCAAGGCTGTTTCTGAGGATGTTCCGGTTCCCTCGTCGTATGTTGCCTACCGCGGCACGGTGCCCATCACGGACGCCACCCCGAAGGCGGACCTGGAGGACGTCATTGTCTACCTCGGCCCGAACTGCCACCTGGTCCAATACCCGCTGCGCAAGGGCGAGCTGCTGAACACTGTTGCCGTTTTCAAGTCGCCGTCGTTTGAGCGTGGCGAGGAGCAGTACGGTGGCGTTGACGAACTGGAAGAGGCCTACAAGGACTGTATTCCGGCTGTTCAGGAAGCCCTGAAGAACCTGGCAACCGGCATCCGCTGGCCCATGTACGACAAGAACCCCATCGAGAACTGGGTCAGTGGCCGCATGACCTTGATTGGCGACGCCGCCCACCCGATGCTTCAATATCTGGCCCAAGGCGCTTGCCAAGCACTCGAAGATGCTGCCGTGCTGCAGGAAGTCACGCAGGGTACCGTCTTCACTGATTCCGGGATCGACGCCGGAGCCTGGGAAGGTGCCTTCAGAGAGTTCAACGAAGCCCGCGCCGGCCGCACGGCTCGCGTCCAGCGCACGGCACGCGTCTGGGGTGAGTCATGGCACGTCTCCGGCCTGGCTCGCACGCTCCGGAACCTATTGTTCAAGAGCCGCGGCGACGGCAACTACCAGTACAACGACTGGCTCTACGGTCAAGAAGGTCATGGTGTGCCGGCCGCGGATGTGCCGGGCAGGAAAGTGCTTGCAGGCTAATTGAGGCAACGAAGTGCCCGCCCCGACACCGGGGCGGGCACTTTCTCATGTGATCCTTCTAATCTTGGGCGGGGTCGTCGGATTCGAGGGGAGTATCCCCATTGCGGAGCTGCGACCAGTGGTGTAATCGTTCGGTGATGGCGCGCTCGTACCCTAGCGTGGTGGGTTCATAGAACTTCTCCCGGGGCAGGCCGTCGGGGAAGAAGTTTGCGCCGGAGAATCCGGTTTTAGTGTCAGGGTCGTATTCGTAGCCCTTGCCGTAGCCGAGGTCCTTCATCAGCCGGGTCGGGGCGTTGAGGATGTGTGCAGGCGGCATGAGCGAGCCGGTGCGTTTGGCAGCGGCGCGCGCTTTGTTGAATCCGCGGTACACGCCGATCGACTTCGGCGCAGTTGCGAGGTAGATGACGGCTTGGGCGATTGCGAGTTCTCCCTCGGGCGAACCGAGGCGGTCATAGACATCCCAGGCCGCGAGGGCCTGTTGGACGGCGTTCGGGTCGGCCATGCCGATGTCTTCGGTGGCGAATCGGGTGATGCGGCGGGCGATGAACAGGGGGTCTTCACCGCCGTCGAGCATCCGGGCCAACCAGTACAGTGCTGCGTCGGGGTCGGAACCGCGCATCGATTTGTGGAGCGCGGAGATGAGGTTGTAGTGGCCCTCTTGCGATTTGTCGTACAGCGGTGCCCGCTTCTGGACGGCGGCAGCGAGGGCGGCCGGGTTCACGGGTGCTGGCAGAGCTTGCACCTGCTCAATCATGTTCAGCAAGTATCTGCCGTCACCGTCCGCCATCGCGATCAGCGCCTCGCGAGCCTCATCAGTCAGCGGTAGCGGCCGAGTGATGAGCGCTTCGGCGCGACTGATGAGGGTGCTGAGCGCGGCGTCGTCGAGGCGTTTCAAAACAAAAACCTGGCAGCGGGACAGTAGCGCGCCGTTAAGTTCGAAGCTGGGGTTCTCCGTGGTTGCGCCGACGAGTACGACGGTGCCGTCTTCGACATACGGCAGGAACGAGTCTTGCTGGGCGCGGTTGAAGCGGTGGATCTCGTCAACGAACAGCATGGTTCCTTGACCGACCTCGCGTCGGCGTTGGGCAACGCTGAACACTTTGCGGAGGTCGGCGACGCCGGAGAAAGTGGCGGAGAGCTGTTCGAACGCGAGGTTGGTCTGCTTGGCGAGGAGCCTGGCGATGGTGGTCTTCCCGCACCCGGGCGGTCCCCATAACACCATCGAAATCAGCCGCTGCGAGTCGACCATTCGCCCGATAGGCGCGTCCGCACCAAGGACATGGTCTTGCCCGACGACCTCCTGCAGGTTGCGCGGACGGAGCCGGTCAGCCAAAGGCCGCGAGGAGTCGTCTATCTCGAATAACGACGGCGTCTCACTCACGAGAGCCGCTTCCGGTAGAGGTCGCCAGCGAGGTCATAGGAATCGTGCACCAAGTCTCCGATCAATTGCTTCGTGATCCCGGGGCCGGGTCCGATGGATATCCAGTGTTTCTTGTTAAGATAGCGGCCTGTTCCGATCGTGTCGAAGTCGCGGCGGAGTGCGTCCCCGTGGTGGGGATCGACTTTCACAGTGATGATTTGCAGCCTTGGATCATCGTCGGTGACGATGAGGAAAACCTTGCCGTGTACCTTCCAGACTTCTAGATGCGCCGTGAAAGGGTGCCCATTGCTGACGTACTCGAGCGATACTGCTGTATCGCGGGCATGCTGCTGCAACTGCCCGCCAGAAAGTGTCACGGGCCCCTCCGGTCGCCGAATATCTCGGGATCGACGGGGCGCTTCGCGCGAGGAAGATTCTCGACCACGAGCAGGTAGGACTCGGTGACGAGGTCGTCGACGAATTGCTTCTGCAGGGTCCCGCCGGCGCGCAGGGTGATCCAATGTTTCTTGTTCATGTGGTACCCAGGAGTGATGTCGTCGTACTGCTCGCGGAGCGCTCTGACGTCGCTCGGGTCGGCTTTCACGATCACGATCGGTTCGCCGGTTGTCTCGGTCATCAGCATGAAAACCTTGCCGCGGACTTTGAACACCTCCCAGTCGGGCCCGAAGGGGTGCCCGAGTTCAGCGCCAGGAAGTTCCTCGACGCGGTTCCGGGC
>JBKKBD010000140.1:0-5787 GCA_046714315.1 Specibacter sp. | reverse complement strand
GCCGTCACCTTGCCGGCCCCCAGGACGGATGCCAGCGCCGTGGCGGACTCAAGATTGGGATCAGCGATGGCCGCGAGGTCGGCACCGGGGACCCGGCGGGCGATGCTCTCGGCGTGGAAAGCGCCCTTCCAGCCGGAGCCGATCAGTCCAATCCGTACGGGCAGGGCGGCGTCGGACGGGTTGCGGTTCAGGTAAGCCAAAGGCTTGTCCTTTCAAGAATCGGGACGGCAGTTACTCGTAGGTTTTGCCGGTTGTCTGGGCCACGCCGGCGACTTCGCTCTTGACTTCCTTGACCACGTCGCCGTGGCCGCCGAGCTGTTCGAGTTCGTGCGCGAGTTCCGCGAGTTCGGCGCCGCCGGCCATCTGGGCGGTGAGTTCGTCGAGGGTGATGTCCTTTTTGTCGTAGTAACCGATCGATTTGCCGCGCTTGAGCAGCAGGAACCGGTCGCCGACGGGGAAGGCGTGGTGCGGGTTGTGCGTGATGAAGATGACGCCCAGTCCGCGGTCGCGGGCCTGAAGTATGTACCGCAGCACAACGCCGGACTGCTTGACACCTAGGGCCGCCGTTGGCTCGTCAAGGATTAGGACCTTGGCGCCGAAGTACACGGCGCGTGCGATTGCCACACACTGGCGTTCGCCGCCGGAGAGCTGGCCGATGGGTTGCTCCACGTCGCGGAGGTCGATGCCCATCTCGGCGAGTTCGTTCTTGGTAATGTCCTTCATTTTCTGGACGTCCAGGCTCTTGAACGGGCCAAAGCCCGACGTCAGTTCGGAACCGAGGAAGAAGTTCCGCCAGATCGGCATCAGCTGGACAACTGCTAGGTCCTGATAGACCGTGGCGATGCCGGCATCGAGGGCGTCGCGAGGGGAACGGAATTTCCGTTCCTTGCCCATGATGTTCAAGGCACCGGCGTCGTGCTGGTGCAGCCCTGCAATGATCTTGATCAGGGTGGATTTGCCCGCACCATTGTCGCCCAGGACACAGGTGACGCGGCCGTTGTCAACGGCCATTGTTACATCGCTCAACGCAATGATGTTGCCGTAATGCTTGCCTACCCCCTCCAGGGAGAGTAGGTGCACCGGTGTGTGGGTCAGCGGGTCCGTTTCATTCTGGAGCAGTGTTTGCTGGTCGATTTCGTTTACATTCATTTCCCCGGCCCCTTACTTGAGCTCTGCGCGGCGCTTGACGATGAGGTTGACAATGGTGGCCAGCAGAAGCATCAGGCCCAGGAAGAACTTGAACCAGTCTGGGTTCCATTCCGCATACACGATGCCCTTGTTGGCCATGCCGAAGATGAAGGCGCCAATGGCGCCGCCCACTGCCGAACCGTAGCCACCGGTCAGGAGGCAGCCGCCGATCACAGCAGCGATGATGTAAAGGAATTCGTTACCCACGCCTTCGCCAGACTGAACCGCGTCGAACGCGAAAAGGTTGTGCATGCCCAGGATCCAGCCACAGAACCCTACGGCCATGAACAGGCCGATCTTGGTCTTGGTCACCGGCACACCCACAGCGCGGGCGGCATTCGCATCCCCGCCGGCAGCAAAGATCCAGTTGCCCACCTTCGTGCGGAGCAGGACCCAGGAGGCCACTGCAACCAGAGCGACCCAAATGAAGACAGTGATCTTAACTTCCACGCCGCCAATGGAGACGGCGGAAGCGAACACGGCCCGGGCAGAATCAAAGCCATCCATTTTCGAGATCGAGGGTGAGGAAACTGATCCGCCGATCATGCGGGTCAGGCCAAGGTTGAGGCCGGTCAGCATCAGGAAAGTGGCCAGGGTGACGATGAAGCTCGGCAGCTTAGTCTTGACTAGGATCCACCCGTTAATCAGGCCAACTGCCAAGGAAACGACCAGTGCCAGAATCACACCCACCCAAACATTTGTACTGAAGTACCAGCTGAACAGCGATGCCGTGAGCGCCGAGGTGATTACCGCGACCCCCGTGGAAAGGTCAAACTCGCCGCCGATCATCAACAGCGACACTCCGACGGCCATGATGCCGATCGTGGAACTGCCATAAAGAACGGTGGCAAAAGCGCTGGGCTGGATAAAGGTCTGCGAAACAGAAGCAAAAAAAATGAAGAGGACAACGGCTCCAACGAGAGCGCCGACTTCAGGACGACCAAGGAGCTTCTGGAATGGGTTGCGTTGACCGACCCGCTCATCTACTGCGGGCGGTCTAGTCAAGATTTGAGTCATGATATTCTCCTTTGATGCCGGCCCGGGGCCATCCCCGGACCGGCTGACAGACTGTTAGCGGACGCCCTGCTTAGCGAATTCAAGGGCACCAATTGCTGCTGCCTTATCCACGATTGTGGGTCCGGTCAGTACCGGCTGCCCGCCACCAATCTTGAAACCGCCACGATTGTTCTGCCAGAGGGCATCGATGGCTCCGTAGCCCTGGAGCCAGGGCTGCTGGTCCACGGTGAAGAGGATTTCGCCGTCGGCGATCTTCTGGGCCAGTTCGGCATTCATGTCGAACGAGGCCACCTTGACCTTGCTGCCAGCGGAGCTGACTGCCTTCAGGATGGTGAGCGTGAATGGGGCGCCGAGCCCGATGATGGCATCTGCATCCGCGGAAGCCTGCAGCTTTGCAGTCACAGTGGATGAGACCTGTGTCATATCCGTGCCGGTAACGTACAAGATTTCAGTCGCGGGCAATTTCTCCTTGACACCGGCACAACGAGCTTCGAGGCCCACATGCCCCTGTTCCTGGATGACACAGATCGGGTGACGCACACCTTCACTCGCCAGCTTGTCGCCAGCCGCAGCCCCGGCCAGTTTCTCGTTGGAGCCAAAGTGCGTAAAGGCGCCAAGCTGTGCCGACACCGACTCGCCGGCATTAAGGCTGACGACCGGGATCCCTGCGGCTGCAGCTTTTGCCAGCGCATCCTTCAGCGCCTCGGGCTTTGCAAGAGTAACCGCAATGCCGTCGACCTTCTGGTCTATGGCCTGGTCGATCAGTTGGGCCTGCCGACCGCCTTCCGGGTCCGAGGTGTAGAGAAGCTCAACATTGTCCTTGGCCGCGGCCTCCTCGGCACCCTTGCGGACGATGTCCCAGAACGTGTCCCCGGGGGCTGCATGGGTAATAAGGGCAATCTTGATCCGGTCAGTTCCGGCGACTTGGCCGCTGCCCGTCTTGTCTACCTCGGCGGCTCGCCCACCACTCGAACAGGCACTCAACGCCAGCATCGGAACGACTACAGCCACGAGGGCCGCTTTCCGCCAGGAAAAATTCAACACCATAATCTCCTTTGATCGCAGGTTCCGGGCCGCTACATTGCGACCACCGGAAACTGTCTATGTCGATCATGGTGACTCATCCCACTTAAGTCAATAGTTTGTCCTGACATTAGGATGTTTTTACGTGGATCGGATAATTATGACGTCAAAGAAGCCCCTGGAATCGGCCCATTCCGGACACAGACAGACCCCCTTGACTGAGTCAAAGGGGTCTGTGCGACGGTGCGGCTAAGTCTTTTCAGCGGGTGGGGCTGGCAACCGAGGCTTTCGTCCCCGCAATGTTCTTGAAATAGTGCTCCAGGTCTTCCAAGCTCTTGTCCTTGGTTTCAGGTATGAACTTGGCGGCAAAGGCGATGGCGCCAACGCCCAGCACGGCAAACACAAAGAATGTGTTGGACAGTCCGATCCCAGCGAGGAGTTGCGGGAAGCCGAAGCCCACCAAGAAGTTCACGATCCACAAGATGAATGCGGATGCGCCCATCCCGAGCCCGCGGATTTTCAGCGGGAAGATCTCCGAGAGCATCAGCCACGTAACAGGCGAGATCGCGCCCTGCTGGAAGGCAAGGAATGTCACGGTCAGAGACAGGATCACGTAGCCGCGCGCTGTCCCTTCGGGCAGGATGAGCGAGAAGAGGCCAATTAGCAGCAGTGCGGTGGTGGTGCCGATCTGGCCGGTGATGAGCATCCGACGGCGGCCCACCTTGCCCAAGAGCCAGATCCCAAGGAACGTGGCCAGCACCGAAATGACGCCGTTGGCGATATTGGCTGTCAGTGCAGCCTCACGGCCAAAACCGGACTCGGCCAGAATCTGGGTTCCGTAGTACATGATCGAGTTGACACCGGTGATCTGTTGGATGACCGCGAGACCGATCCCCACCATGAAGATCCTCCGGAGCCAAGGAATTCCAAGGTCCTTCCAGGAACCCATCTTGGACTTATAGTCCTCCACGGCCATGGCCTTGACTTCCTCGAACTCCGCCCGGGCCTCTGTCTGGGAACGGATCCGCTGGAGGACGCTGAGCGTCTCCCCGAAGCTGCCCATGGACGCCAGCCAGCGTGGGCTTTCAGGCATGAAGTTCATGCCGATCCACAGTGCGATGGCCGGGAGGGTGGCTATAACCAGCATCCAGCGCCAGATTCCGCCTGCTTCGCCAAACGTGTTTCCCAAGTAGGCATTGAAGATGAAAGCCAGCAGCTGCCCGGTGACGATCATCAGTTCGTTCTGCGTCACGATCCGGCCGCGGCGGGCGCTGGGTGAAACCTCGGCGAGGTACACGGGCACTGTCACGGAAGCGCCACCCACGGCAAGTCCCAACACAAACCGGGCAGCGATCATCACTTCGGTGCTCGGCGCGAAGGTGCAGGACAGTGTTCCCACAAGGAAAATGACGGCCAGGACCATGATCATCTTGCGGCGTCCGTGGCTGTCCGCGAGGCGGCCGCCAAACAGGGCACCGAAAGCGGCACCGAAGAGCAGTGAGGACGTCACCAGTCCCTCGGTCAGCGGAGTGAGGCCAAGGTCCTCCTGCATGTACGGCAACGCGCCGTTGATGACTCCGGTGTCGTAGCCGAAGAGCAGCCCACCGAACGTGGAAATAATGGTGACGGTGCGCAGCGCCCTCTTGTGATTGACCGGCGGTTTACCGGCCTCGGCGTTCGGTAGCGACGCCGTCATGCGCTGACCTTCTGCACGTACTGCTTTATGGTGTCCAGCTGGTACCGGGAGACGTCTTCGGCGTTGTCGTCCTCTGCGAAAACGCTCGAGACCATCACGGAATCCTCACGGTCCAGGAATCCGATTTCTTGTAAGCCGCCGAAGAACTCGTCCCAGTTGACGTCGCCGTCGCCGATCTTGAGGTGCTGGTGGACACGGACCGGGTTGCCGGGCGGGTTGGTGATGTAGCGCAGGCCGTGCGAAGCATGGTGGTCCATGGTGTCTGAGACGTGGACCAGGCGGAGCTTGTCGCCCGCTGCCCTCATGATGTCCAGGGGGGCGTTTTTCATGTGGAAGCTGTGCGAGGCCACGTAGACCAGGCCTACGTTTTTGGAGTTCAATCCCCGGATGACACGGATAGCGGCGAGACCTTCTTCGACGAAGTCGTCCGGGTGCGGATCGATCAGCAGGTCGATGCCTTCGCGTTCGATGATGGGCAGCAGCTCTTCCATGGAGCGGTAGAAGGCACGCTCTGACTCTTCGGCCTTCTCCGGGCGGCCGCTGAATTCGGTGTTCATGGTGCTGACGCCCAGGTCCACGGCAATCTGGATGGCGCGCTTCCAGTAGCGGACGGCCGCCTCACGGGCGTCCTCGTCCGGCCCGGACCAGCGCAGCACCGGGAGGACGGAGGCGATCTCGATCCCGGCGTCCCTACAGGCCTTGTTGAGCTGTCCCACCAGTTCGTCGTCGGCCTTGGGGTGGTTGTAGAACGGGATGACGTCAGCATGCGGGGTCAGCTGGAGGTACTTGTAACCGAGGTCGGCGGCCACGCGCGGAAATTCCAGCACGCTGTGGCTGTGATGGAACGGGGTGGGGTCCAAGGC
>JBKKBD010000139.1:0-2687 GCA_046714315.1 Specibacter sp. | reverse complement strand
CGTCGATCCTGTGGACTTCACATAAACAGGCTGCACGTAGAGCATGCCGCCCCCCATGGGCAGGGTCAGAAGGTTTCCATTGATGACCTCCGTCTGGCCCAACTTAAGCACGTTGAGCTGCTCAGAGACCGTGGGATCGGATTGGAACTTATTCTGAACCTGGCCAGGCCCAGGGACCTGGGTGGCATCTGGCAACTCCAAGAGTTGCAGTTTTCCGTAGTCGGCACTCTTGACGCCCTTGACGCCGCCAGCATCACCGTTCGCCGCCATGAAGCCGTACAGGATGTTCCTCGAATCGGTGCCGGTAACTTCCTGGGGAATGAAGGACGTGGTTAGGGAGAACGCCGTCTTTTCCTGGCCAGGCATCTTCAGGGACAGGTAGTACGGCGGCTGCTTGTCCTTGGTCTTGGAGGTGGGATCCTCGGGAACGCTCCACGCCAAGGTGTTCTTGAAGAAGTTGGTGGGGTCAGTTACGTGGTAGCGGCCCAACAGTTCACGCTGCACCTTGAAGAGATCTTCCGGGTAGCGAACGTGGGACATCAGATCGCCCGACATTTCCGTAAACGGCTTGATGCTCGTAGGGAAGACCTTCTGCCATGCTTTCAAGATGGGATCTTCGGCATCCCAGGCGTACAGGTCAACCGAACCGTCATAGGCATCAACCGTGGCCTTGACCGAGTTTCGGATGTAGTTCACCGAGGCATTCGGCATCACAGCAACTCCGCCGGCAGCCGTTAGGGAATCCGTAGTGGCTTCCTGAAGCTGCTGCTGCTGAGAGTACGGGTAGTTTGAGCTGGTGGTGTAGCCATCAACAATCCACTTGACCTTGCCATCAACGATGGCCGGGTAGGGATTGCCGTCGAGGGTCAGGTACGGGGCAACCTTGGCAACACGTTCAGCTGGGGTGCGATCGTAAAGGATTTGCGAACTTTCGTTCACGCCGTTGGTCAGCAGCAAATCCGTCGACTGGAATTTCAGTGCGTACATCAGGCGGTTAAACCAGTTGCCTACGTTCGGACCCGCGTCACCGCCAAAGGTTGTCAAGGATTCACTCGCAGGGTCGTCCGTGGTGGCTTCGGGGGTGTTGCCTTGCGGACGGTCAAGCTCAATGGGCGTGGTTCCCTCGGGCGCCCCAACCACGGAATAATCCGTGGTTGACTGACCAAAGTAAATGCGCGGCTGGTAGCTGGTGTCGGTGCCCAGCTTGCCTGTGGACGGTACACCGGACTGCATGAACTTCGGCTTGCCGTCTGAGGTGACGGTGTTGCCGTAGGCCGCCACAACACCGTAACCGTGGGTATAGACAAGGTGCTGGTTGTACCAACTCTGCTGCGTTGAACTAATACCGTCAGGGTTGAGCTCTCGCACGGCGATCACAGCATCCTGGACCTTGCCGTCAATGGTGTAACGGTCAACGTTGAGCGTCTTCGGGAACTTGTAGTACGGGCGGTACTGTTCCAACTGGGCGAACGTCGAGGACATCAGGTTGGGATCCAAGAGGCGGATGTTAGCCGCTGTGTCGGCATCCTGGCGCAGTGCGCCAGCAGCCGCCGTCGTTGTTGCGTTGTACGGGGTGACTTCCATATCTGTCAGGCCATAGGCATCCCGGGTCATGTCAATGTTCCGGGCAATGTAAGGCAGCTCCACGTCACCTTCGGACGGCTTGACCTGCCACTGCTGGATGGCCCAGGGGTAGATTCCGCCTGCCACAATGGCCGTGACAATGAGCATGCCGGTACCGATCAGCGGAAGCTTCCACTTGCCAATGAAGGCGGCGACAATGAACAAGATGGCCACAATCACGGCAGCGGCAGCCAGGATGGCCTTGGTGGGGATCACGGCGTTGACGTCTGTGAACATTGCACCGGCACGGTAGCCGCTGTTGTCCTGCAGGGTCTCAAAACGGCCAAGCCAGAAGTTCGCACCAAGCAGCAGCAGGAAGAATCCGGCCAGAATGGAAATGTGGATCTGGGCCCCGCGCGAGGCGAAGACACCGCGTTCGGTCAGGCGGATGGCGCCGTAGAGGTAGTGCGTGAGCAACCCGGCGATAAAGGCAATCACGGTGGCGCTGATGAGCATGCCCGCCACGAAACCAAGGAACGGCAAGGTGTTCGTGTAAAAGCCGATGTCAAGGCCAAACTCCGGGTCGGTGGAGCCAAAGGGTACGCGGTACAAAAACAGCATGACCTTTTCCCACTGGGCCATGGCGGCTGTTCCGGCGAACAGGCCAAAGACAACCGGAATACCAATCATGACCACGCGGCGCACGGGTTCAAGCTGCATTTGGTAGCGGTTGAGGTTGTCCTCACGCGCACCGTCGGGGGCATAGACGGGCCTGGCCTTGTAGGCCACACGGATCGAGAAATAGACTCCGACCCCCATGACCAGGAACGCAGCAAGGAAGATCAGCAACTTTGCAATACGTTCGGTCCAGAAGACTTCTGTGAAGCCAACCTGATTGAACCACAGCAGTTCGGTATAGGCCCCAGAGAAGATCAGCAGGGACACCACCAATGCGGCCACCACGATGATGGTGGGCATGAGCGCGCTGCGGCGTTTGGGCCTGACCGGCCTGCTGGGCGATGGGGATGGTCGGGATGTCACTCTCTACCTCTTACTCAACTGGGGGCATGAATTTTCATGCCGGTTACTTCTATAGTTGTGCCACGAATGGTTCGCGGCCAAAG
>JBKKBD010000138.1:0-14611 GCA_046714315.1 Specibacter sp. | reverse complement strand
CGGGCCTCCAACCCCCTCATAGAGGGGCCCCCCCTCCGCGGGGCGCCCCCCCTCCGGGGCCCCACCCCCCCCGAGCGCGGGGAGAGATCAGGGACTAGCCTGCTTTGTTCTCCAGTGCCACGAGGACTCCGGCTGTTGCGAAGTACTTGTTACTGCCGAGCTCGCGGATGGTCTTGATGCCTAGGAGTTCCTTAAGGGCATCGGCCTTGGCGTCGGTGATTCCTGCCAGTGCTGCCGGTGAAGCGTCGAGAATTTCCTTGAGGGACTTATCCTCAAATTCCTTGTCCAGTGCCTTTGCCAAATTTACCGAAACTGCCATGACCGTAAGTCCTTTCAGTGTTCCTTTGTTCCACTTGTGCGTGGAAGGTGCATCTAGGCGGTGCACCATTGCCAAGCTACGCGCTCTGCCTGCACGTCTTCAAGGACTAACCAGTTATTTCACTATGAGTCATGTAGAACCGGAGGGGAGGGTGGACACTCCCCTGCCCCGGGGCTAGTTTGTATTGACACGCCCATTTACCGGCAGCCTTGGAGCCCAGATGTCACATCGAGCAGCGTTGCCTGTCCCCGACCCTCCCTTTGCTCCAGTTCCGGCCGATCCCTCGGGAATGACGGGCCCGGTCAGCGTCAGTGTTGAGGGCTTGCGCGTACACCGCGGGAAGGCCACCGTGCTGGCGAATATCTCATGCAACATCCCCGCGGGTCGCATTACCGGCCTCCTTGGCCCCTCCGGAAGCGGAAAGACCACCTTCATGCGCGCCTTGGTCGGTGTCCAAAAGATTACGGCTGGAACGGTCACCGTCCTTGGCCGGCCCGCCGGCGATCCTTTGAACAGGAACGACGTCGGATATGTCACCCAGGCGGCCAGCGTGTACCGGGACCTGAGTGTCATCGACAACGTGCGCTACTTCGGTGCCGTTCACGGTTGCAGCCGAGACGAGGCACAAGCCATACTGACCGCCGTCGGACTGTCGGAGCTGGCCAAGCGAAGGGCTGGCAGTTTGTCCGGCGGGCAATTCAGCCGAGTGTCCCTGGCATGCGCGCTGGTGGGCAAACCGAAGCTGTTGGTCCTGGACGAACCGACCGTGGGGCTGGATCCTGTGCTGCGCGCGGACCTGTGGCAGCAATTCGCCGACATGGCGGCCGAGGGGACCACGCTGATCATTTCCAGCCATGTCATGGAAGAGGCAGGGCACTGTGATTCGCTTTTGCTTTTGCGCGATGGCTTGCTTCTGTCGCAGCTCACACCTGCTCAATTGAGGGAGAACGGACGCACTGACGATCTGGAGCTCGCCTTTCTGCGCCTGATTCAAGAATCCATCGCGGCGCAGGAAAGGTCGGCATCATGAATCTGAGAATGATGTGGGCAACGTGCGCCCGAGTGTTGCGCCAGCTCAAGGGGGACCCACGCAGCATCGGCATGATCCTAGTGGTTCCGGCCATCTTGTTGGCGCTGGTCTACTGGCTATACCAAAACGAAACGCTGCTGCCAGGTGTGCCGCGGACCTTTGACCGGGTGGGACTGATGATGCTGGGGATTTTCCCGTTTGTGGTGATGTTTCTCGTCACTTCGATCACCATGCTGCGGGAGCGGACCTCTGGCACGCTGGAGCGACTCTTGACTACGCCGATCCATAAAGCCGATCTGCTCTTTGGCTACGCCCTCGCGTTTTCCATCATGGCCGCGCTGCAGGCGCTCGTCGCCACGGGGACCGCCTATTGGGTCTTTGGGCTGAAGATCGATGGCAATGCTGGTTGGGTGGTGTTGATTTCTGTCCTCACGGCCGTTCTGGGTGTGGCGCTTGGCCTGTTGTGCTCAGCCTTTGCCACCACCGAATTTCAGGCTGTCCAGTTCATGCCTGTTGTGGTCATTCCACAGATCCTGCTCTGTGGCCTGTTTGTAGCCAGGGAACAGATGAACGGGGTCCTTGAGGCCATCTCCAACGTGCTGCCGTTGAGCTACGCCGTGGACGGCCTGCAGGAAGTTGCCGCCCACGCGGATCCCACCGACGCTCTCACCGTTGATTTGCTGGTGATCGCAGGCTTCGTGGTGGTGGTCCTGCTCCTGGCCTCACTGACCCTCCGACGGCGGACCGCTTGAGGATGGGTAGCTCTGCCCATCGCCTTACAACGTCCCCACGTCCTAAAGTTGAGGTGCAATGTCACAGCAATAACAGGAGATTCAATGAGCACCGGCTTTCAAGGCGCCGACCCGGAGGATCTGAGAAGATTTGCTCTGGATCTCGAGCATGCTCACGACATCCTGCTCACCGTCAAGAATGAACTTAACACCCGCATAACGTCCCAGTTGCGATGGGAAGGGCCCGATGCCTTCGTTTTCAAACACGCATGGCGCTCTTCCTACGCCCCCGTAATTCTCCAGGCGGCCACCATGCTCGAAGATACCGCGCACACGCTCAAGGCTCAGGCCGCAGCTCAGGAAACCACCAGCAGTTAGAGATCCGCTAGTGTCTGCTTGCACCAGGCGAGCCAGGAAAGTTCGAACACGATGCCTGCCCGCAACACTGCCAATTGCAGTTCATCGGCCGCGGAGCGTGCCCTGCCGGGCGGGAAATCCTTGAGCTCAATGAGCCGGTAGCGCTGCAACGTCTCCGTGTGCAAATGCTGATGCCGCCGCAGTTCGTCCGTGACGTCCACGGTTCCCAGGACTGCTGCCGCACGCATCCGCACCAATAGCTCGTCCCGCATGGGTCGCGGATCGCCCTGTCCGCCACACCACCGTTGGAGCTCTGCACGTCCCGGATCGAGAACCTCAAAATGGCGCTGCTGCCCGCGACTCGATGGCAGTCCGAGCGCAGCCACCAGACCGGCCTGCTCCATCTTTCCAAGCTCCCGGTAAATCTGCTGATGCGTTGCCTGCCAAAAATACCCCAGCGACTTATCGAAACGCCGCGCCAATTCGGCACCCGTGCACGGCCGTTCTAAGAGCGAGGTCAGTATTGCGTGTGGCAGCGACATCTAGATTCTTGCCGCCAATCGCGTGCCTTGATCAATGGCCCGTTTGGCATCCAGCTCTGCCGCCACATCCGCTCCCCCGATCAGATGGACGACGGCGCCCCCGGCTTCCAGCCCGGCCAACAGTTCGCGCCGGGGGTCCTGACCGGTGCAGAGGATGACAGTGTCCACGGCAAGGACCGTGTCGGTACCGTTAACACTCAGGTGCAGTCCGGCGTCGTCAATCTTTTGATACTCAACCCCGGGCACCATCTGGACCCCTTTGGCTTTCAGCTCGGTGCGGTGGATCCACCCTGTGGTTTTACCCAGTCCTGCGCCGACCTTGGTGGCCTTGCGCTGAAACAGCCCAACCCGGCGGTCCGGGCGGGACGGGGCAGGTGCAGTGATGCCGCCAGCATTCGCGTACTCGGGATCTATCCCCCATTCACGGTAAAACGTTTCCGGGACGAGCGTTGCGCTAGTGCCGTGCGCGGTGATGTATTCGGCGACGTCGAAGCCGATCCCACCGGCACCGAGGATGGCCACGTTGGTACCCACCGGTTTCTTGTCCCGCAAAACATCAAGGTAGCTCAGCACGCTGGGATGGTCGACGCCGTCGAACTCGGGGGTGCGTGGCGTGACGCCGGTGGCGAGGACAATCTGCTCAAAGTCTTCCGCGAGGAGGCTTTCCACACTGGCCCTGGTGTTGAGGCGGAGTTCGATGCCCCGCAGCTGCACTTGGCGGGTGAAGTACCTGATGGTTTCGTGGAATTCCTCTTTCCCCGGAATCTGCTTGGCAATGTTGAACTGCCCGCCAACCTCTGCGGCTGCATCAATAAGTGTGACGTGGTGGCCCCGTTCGGCGGCCGTCACGGCGAAGGCCAACCCGGCCGGGCCGGCACCCACCACCGCGAGTTTCTTGGGTTCCGGTGTTGCCTCGATGACAAGTTCAGTTTCATGGCAGGCCCGGGGGTTGACTAGGCAGGAGGACGTCTTACCCACAAATGTGTGGTCGAGGCAGGCTTGATTACAGCCGATGCAGCTGTTGATTTCATCGCTGCGGCCTTCCTCGGCCTTGCGCATGAAGAATGGGTCGGCAAGAAATGGGCGGGCCATTGAGACCATGTCCGCGGTGCCGTCAGCGAGGATTCGCTCCGCCACGTCCGGGGTGTTGATGCGGTTCGTTGTGATCAGCGGGATGCCTACAGAACCCATGAGCTTTTTGGTCACCCAAGCAAATCCGGCCCGTGGCACTGAGGTGGCGATGGTGGGAATGCGGGCCTCGTGCCACCCGATGCCGGTGTTGATAATCGTGGCACCAGCCTTTTCCACGGCTTGGGCCAGCTGGATAACTTCCTGCAGGGTGGATCCGTCCTCCACCAGGTCCAGCATGGACAGCCGGTAAATGATGATGAAATTTTCCCCGACCCGCTCGCGGACGCGGCGGACAATCTCAACGGGGAAGCGCATGCGGTTCTCATAGGAGCCACCCCAATCATCGCTCCGGTGGTTCGTACGACGGGCCACGAATTCATTGATCAGGTAGCCTTCGGAACCCATGATTTCGACGCCGTCGTAACCTGCGGACTGTGCCAACTGCGCAGCGTGGGCGAAATCTTCAATGGTCTGCTCAATCTCGTCAACGCTGAGCGGGTGCGGAGTGAGCGGGCTGATGGGCGCCTGAACCGCACTTGGAGCCACGAGCTGCCCGTGTGAGGCGTAGCGGCCAAAATGCAACAACTGCAGGGCAATTTTTGCGCCTTCGGCATGCACCGCATCGGTGACAACCTTGTGCTGTTGGGCTTCCTCGGGTGTGCTGAGCTTTGCACCACCCTTCATGGGCCGTCCGGCGTCGTTGGGCGAAATCCCGCCAGTGACCATCAGACCCACACCGCCGCGGGCCCGTTCGGCATAGAAGGCTGCCATACGCTCAAAGCCGCCCGGATGTTCCTCCAGGCCAACGTGCATGGAGCCCATCAAGACCCGGTTAGGCAATGTAGTAAATCCAAGATCCAACGGCTCAAACAGGTGGGGAAACTGGCCAGCATTCATCCATGCACTCCTTTGCGCAACAAGTTGCATAATCGTAGCGCAGAATTGGTGATATAAGTTACATCCTGGTCATAGTTATGGCGGCTCGGGGGCGGCTCGAGGTCCTCGACCCGTCAGATAATGCCGCAATGGCGCGTCAAAACGGCATTATGTGACGGGCTGACTTAGAAGCGCCGGCCGGAAGGACTGCTTCTAGAACAAAACTGTGGCGAAAGTGCCAACCTGTTCGAAGCCCACGTGGTCGTAGACCGCTCGTGCGCGGGTGTTGTAATCGTTGACGTACAGGCTCGTGACTGGCGCATGGGCCCGGGACAGAAGGACGACTGCCGCCATGTAACCGGTACTCAAGCCTTGGCTTCGGTAGCGTGGATTCATCCAGACACCCTGCACCTGGGTGGCATACTTGGTCACCGCACCAAGGTCAGCCTTGAAGATGACTTCACCGCGGGGCTCGTTGTGGCTGAAGGAATAGCCATGATTGATCAGCCAGGCAACGCGGCGGCGGTAATTCCCTTCACCGCCCAGAAATGGCGAGTAGCCCACTTCCTCCTCAAACATGGCGGCCGCAGCAACGAGGATCTCCCCGAACTGTCCCGTCTCACTGACGGCAAGAGAAGGGTTTGCTTCGATCAGCGGCGGCCCGGAAATGGTCAACAGCGGTTGATTGGCGCGTATTTCCTGGGCTTGAATGCCTGCCTTATGCAGCACATCCATCACGGCCAAGGTAGCCTCGGCCGGCCCAAAAATGGAGGCATGGGGCCGCCAATGGGCAACAATCCATTGCCCAAAATAGGTGGCGCGTTCCGCGTCCGCCTCAATGGGGACCACGTTGGAACCGACCCAGCACGCGGCCGTCAGTGTCACGCCGTCGTCCTCGAAAAACCCCAACATGACGGACCCCGGAAACGCGGGCACGGCACTGTTATTTTCACTGACAAGTGAGTCGACAAAGACGTTCGCCACGCGATCGCGCGCGATCAAGGCCCGGAGCGCGTCCGTGTCCTGGTGGACAAGAACGCGCACCGGTTCGTGATGCGTTCCCTTAGGAAACGCTAACCACGGGGCCACCCTGGAGAGGCGCGCTATCGGCATCAGACTCCATCTGTTCGGCGAGCTTCATAGCTTCTTCAATGAGTGTCTCAACAATTTGGTCTTCAGGAACAGTCTTGATGACTTGTCCCTTCACAAAGATCTGACCCTTGCCATTTCCGGAGGCCACACCGAGGTCCGCCTCGCGGGCTTCGCCTGGTCCGTTGACAACGCAACCCATGACAGCAACGCGCAGGGGAACTTCCATGCCTTCAAGGCCGGCAGTGACTTCTTCTGCCAGTGAGTAAACGTCAACCTGGGCGCGTCCACACGAGGGGCAGGAGACGATTTCCAACTTGCGAGGGCGCAGATTCAATGACTGCAGGATCTGGTTGCCAACCTTGATTTCCTCGACCGGAGGAGCAGAAAGCGAGACCCGGATGGTGTCACCAATCCCCTTGGAGAGAAGTGCACCAAACGCCACGGCCGACTTGATGGTGCCCTGGAACGCGGGGCCAGCTTCGGTGACACCCAAGTGCAAGGGCCAGTCGCCCTGCTCAGCGAGCATCTCATACGCAGCCACCATGATGACAGGGTCATTGTGCTTGACGGAGATCTTGAAATCGTGGAAACCGTGCTCCTCAAACAAGGACGCTTCCCACATGGCCGACTCCACCAGTGCCTCAGGTGTTGCCTTGCCGTACTTTTTCATGATGCCAGGCTCCAAAGAACCGGCATTCACGCCGATACGGATAGAGGTGCCATGATCCTTGGCCGCCCGAGCAATTTCCTTGACCTGGTCATCAAACTTACGGATGTTCCCCGGGTTCACGCGCACAGCAGCACAGCCAGCTTCAATGGCCGCAAAAACATACTTGGGCTGAAAATGAATGTCGGCAATGACAGGAATCTGCGACTTGCGGGCAATGATAGGCAACGCATCGGCATCATCTTGTGCCGGGCAGGCCACGCGCACAATATCGCAACCAGACGCTGTCAGCTCCGCAATCTGCTGCAAGGTGGCGTTGATGTCCGTGGTTTTGGTGGTGGTCATGGACTGCACACTGATGGGCGAGTCCGAACCAACGCCAACCGGGCCGACCTTGATCTGCCGGGTTTTGCGCCGAGGAGTGAGAACGGGTGGTGGCAATGGCGGCATGCCTAGACTGACCGAGGTCAAAATGTGCTCCTTGAAGTTCGTCTATCAAATATTGCGGCAGTTGCACCGACTTGTGGCACCACTAAGGAATCTCGCAGTATCTACCCTTGATTGTAGGCTCGATCCCTCACCTACGAGGACAAATGAGGTCTAGCCCACGTAGCGGCTGAGCTGACCGATGATCGGGTTCCAGCCCGAAATCTTCAGGCCTGTAACGCCGCCCCCGACGGTCATGGGATCCTGGGCTACGAGTTCCTGAATTGCGGCCTCGTCATCGCCACGGAAAACCAGCAATGCGCCCGCTCCGTCGGCATACGGGCCAGAGGCTAGCAAGATTTCAGACTCGGCCAATGCGGCAAGCCATTCGCGGTGCTGGGGACGATGTTCGTTTCGTGCGGCTTCAGCTTCGGGACCATAAACGTATTCAACGGCAAAAATAGACATGGACTCAGCCTATAGGCAGCAGGGTTTTTGTGAGGACCGCAACACTGGCAGACCACAACATTGAGGCCAGCGTGCCAATGATAAACCGCTCACTGGCCGCCGGCGTGTCCTTCAATTCCGGATACCTGCCGAGGCCCTTGATGGCCACTACATAGGCAATCGCGACAGGCTGGCCCGCCAGAATGGCCACGGCAACAGCCGCACGTTCAAGGAAACCAATGAGCAGGCCACCGCGCAGGACTTCTCCTTTGGGCTGCTGCACCGGAGTCTCGGCTGAGGCATCCTCCGGACCGTCCTCCAGAGGAATGTCATCACTTGGAATATCGTCGCTTGGAATGTCCGACGCCGGCTCCCCCTCCGCGTCGATGCTTGCCTCGTGTTCCGTTCCCGACCCCGAGTCCTGGCCGCGCCCAGAGCTCTCGCCCAATTCCGCTGCATCTACAGCCCGGACGGTTTTGGACTTGGCAAGTTTGAGGATGCCGGCCGTCACCGGCCAGCCGCCAACCACTGCCACGACAAGTGCCGTGGCGATCCAAATTACATCCATGGAACCTCCTTGCCCCAACAATTCTGCTCCGCAGCTGTCGGGATAGCTGTGATGTTCACATTAGCGGCCGGGGCTGACATTCGCTGGCTGCAGTTCTTTGAATGCTTTGAATGTTTTGAATGCCACGATCAAATGCTAAGGGTTCCCTCAATGTGTCCCAGCAGGAGAGAGGCAGCCCTGCGGCCATTGATTTCTTCCAGGCGCCCGGAACGCACGATTGCCTTACTGACGGCCTGCGGAGTGATCCCCAAGCGGACTGCGACGACTTTTTGCGTGGCGTCGGGTGCCGCATTAAGTGCATCAAGAACGCGCCATTCGGCCTCGGATCGCCGCCGAACCACGTCTCCGAAGAGGACAAGAACCGCCTCCGCGGCGTCCGCCCATTCCGAAGTTGCCGCGGTCCTCACGGTAAGCGGTACACGCTCACCGGTCTTCTTCGCGGCATCAACCGCTTCTCGCGCGGAAATGAAGGCATCCCCCGCACCTTCGCGCGAACTTGATGGGAGGGGAAGTTCGACCGGGCCGATTCCAATGCCGATGTACCAGTCACGTTCCCGCAGTACCTTGACTACCGCATCAACAACGGCCGACGGGTCCTCGATGACGCCCTGAACTTCATCCCCCACGGACCGTTCGAAGCGCACAACCGTCTCGACACCCGCCAGAACCTTCAACAGATGAGGAACCTTGTCACCGTGGGTACGACTACCCCGTTGGTCAATTGTCAACACAAACATGTAACAACCATATTCCACTGATCTTGAGTAATCAACTATTTTTGGGTGACAACTTCCGTTGGGAGATGTAGCTGAGCGCCGGACCCTACCGCAGCATCTGAAACCCTCAAACGTTCAGAGTCAACAAAACGGTCGATGCGCCTTCACTTGCAATGAAGGTACACCGACCGA
This sequence comes from Specibacter sp., assembly GCA_046714315.1. Taxonomy (GTDB): domain Bacteria; phylum Actinomycetota; class Actinomycetes; order Actinomycetales; family Micrococcaceae; genus Specibacter. Next base: position 5,517 of record JBKKBD010000138.1, on the reverse strand, counting down.
ATTTGTCAGCTCAGTAATTCCGAATGCGGATTACGCCAATTATTTAGCCACACCGTTGTTGATCTTGAGCTCACGGTTGGAGGGGATGTCCGCCCAGCCGCCGAGTCCCAGATTGCCGTAGGAGCGGTCCACGGTAGCCGAGGCGCCTTCAATGTTCAGACGAACTGTTGGGCCGAGGGTCCCGCCACGCACGAAGTTGTCCTTGGTTCCGATGGTGTCGATGAACGACTGCACCAGACCGTTAGGCATCACGTAATGCGAGTATGCCTGGAATTGTCCCGGGTGCTGGTTGTAGTCCGGAGCAAACGGCGTACCGGCAGCAAAGTTCAGGTTGGTGGGGCTGCCAAGGGCCAAGCCTGAACCGCGGTTCAACGGCTGGTAGTCGCTGCGGATGCCGTCACCAACAAAGCCGTACACGCCTTCCGGGCCGTCGATGCCGGCGGCGAAGGTCGAGCGGTGGCTAATGGTGAACAGGTAGTATTTCCCGTCCTTCATGTAGATCTGCGGACGCTCGGTCTGGTCGGTGACACAATTGGCCGACAAGATCGGTGGCAGGAACTCCCACTTGGTCAGCTCCTTGTTAGTTGCACGGGCCAGGCCCACGTTTCCGATCTGGTAAGTTGCACCGGATGCGTTAACTTCGGCGACGGTTTCGCCGTTGGTCTCACCCTCGCGGTAGCCGAGGTCTTCGGCGGTGCACTTGGCTTCGTCACGCTTCTGAGCGGTGTTGCCTTCGAAGACCATGTAGGTCTCACCCGGGTGGGCCGGATCTTCAAAGGTGAACGGGTCACGGAAGTTGAAGAACTGGTTCTGCTCAGCGTTCTGGTAGAGCTTGCCGTCAGCCTGCAGCAGGTCGGTGACCTTGTCGAAGCCGGTGAACTTCACGCCATTCTTATTGGCATGTACGTGCCCAACACTCAGAGCAATGCGCGGATCATAGGCCTTAATGTCGTTGCCAGCTGCGTCGCGGTAGAACGCAACGTCGGTGAAGAACAGCTTGATTTCACCGTTTTTGGTGACACGCGCCGAACCGGACCACTGGGTCTGGTGGCTGTAGGACTGATCCTCAAAGATCTTGCCGGTGACGCCTTCATCGAAGACCTGACCGCCGTAGGTCCAGCCGCCGTTTTCGGGACGCTCGTCGGCAGGGACACCTGCGGGACGGTAGAAGTAGCCGATGCGCGCATACTGGTGGCGCTCATCGAAGCCCAACTTGCGATCGGCAACCAGCGAGAAGATGATCTCCTGGCCATTAACGCTGTACTGGTTAGCGGCCTCGTCGACCAGTGGCCAGGTATCCCACACCCAGACCTTTTCGTTGCTCATGTCAGGGAAGTCCTGAGAAACCGTCGGCATGGTGTACTCCTCGGGCATGGAGTTCTCACGCGAGGCGGCCGTCGGATCAGACATGGCCTTCATCTGCTTTGCGTCGGCGCGAGTCCACCGTGCAGTGAAGTCATCGAGGGGGCTGTACGCCTCTTGCGTGTGTTCGGTTGGTGCCGGGTAGCCCGGAACGACGTCCGTTGTAGCTAGTGCTGGTCCTGCGACCAGGGTGGCACTGAGGGCCCCCAAGCCGATTATGGCGACCAGCCGGCCGCTCATGGTGCGTGTCTTGTTCACGATCGTTTGCCTTTGGTTCGATATTGGAATCGGACAATCGCTCAAACAGGGACACACATTCTCTCCACAGCCAAAACTAGGTAAATTCACAGGAAAAGTCAATCACCCAAAACGTTTTGGAATCTTTGTCACATTTGTTGGCAAAACGTTTTGATTGTCAGTTACCGTGGTTTCTGGTCACTCGAAGTGATGCACGTTCTCTCCCCCACATTTTTGCGACGAAGCAGAGCCTCTGCCGTCCACCGGTGGAGTTTCTGCCGTCATCCCCCGAAAGACCAATGCCTCCGAAAGACCTATGCCGATTTCACGACGCCGCTTCCCTTTACCCTTCTTCGCTGTAGCCATGATCTGTGTTCTGGTTCTCGGTGTGATCTCAACCTTGGTGCTCATGCGGCCCGCGGAAGATACGCCCAGCCCCGCGAACCAGTCCCCCACCGCGGACACCAAGGAATTTGAGCGGCCGCGCGCTTGGTCGCCATACCGTCCTGCGATGCACTTGACCCCGGCCCATAACTGGATGAACGATCCACAGCGCCCGTTTTTCCTCAATGGCCTGTGGCACTTTTACTACCTCTACAACGCCGATTACCCGGATGGAAACGGCACCGCTTGGTTTCACGTAACCTCAACTGACCTGGTGCATTGGAAAGACGAAGGCGTTGCCATCGAGAAGTACACCAACGGTCTTGGCGACATCTGGACCGGAAGCGCGGTGGTTGACACACAGAACACCGCCGGATTTGGCAAGGATGCCGTGATTTCTCTGGTTACCCAGCAAGTTGATGGGGTGCAACGCCAGTCCCTGTTCTATTCGACAGACGGTGGCTACTCTTTCACTTCCTACGAAGGAAACCCGATCATGGACAACCCCGGAGCAGAAGCCTGGCGTGATCCGAAGATCGTCTGGGACAAGGAACGCTCTCAGTGGCTCATGCTGTTGGCCGAGGGTAACAAGATTGGTTTCTACACATCCCCAAATTTGAAGACTTGGACCTATGAGTCTGGATTTGAGCGTAGTGACCTTGGTGTCATTGAATGCCCCGACTTGTTCGAGATGGCCGTGGATAGCGACCCGGAGCGCACGACCTGGGTGCTGGGAATCAGCGCCAACGGTGAGAGGACCGGTCGTACCACCGGCTACACCTACTGGACAGGCTCATGGGATGGAAAGACCTTTGTCCCAGAACAAGATGACCCCCGCTGGCTTGATGCCGGATCGGATTTCTATGCGGCCGTGACCTGGGATGACCCGAACGCAGAAAATCCGCTCGCACAACGCTATACGATCGGCTGGATGAACAACTGGGCGTATGCCGGAGCACTGCCAAAAGAAGACTGGTCCGGTGGCCACATGTCCACCGTACGCCAGCTGACGTTGCGCACTGTTGATGGGCACCCACAGCTGAACTCACAACCCATCGAGGCCGTCACTAAGCTCGAAGGCAAGCTGGAACAGACCGATTCCCAGCAACTTCAGCAGAACAATTCAGTCAGCTTGCCGCAACCGACCACGGATGCCTACAGGTTGCGCCTGAGCATGGCACCGGATGCTGGACATCCGGCCAAGGAGGCACGCGTGAAGTTGGAAGACGTCGATGGATCGTTCATCACGCTCAGCTACAACTTCCATGACCAGACGTTGTCCCTGGCTCGCGATTCCGACAAGATCGCCGCCGACATGCCAGAAGCATACCGCCAGATCCGCAGCGAAAAAGTTCCGCTACGCGATGGTGAGCTCCACCTAGATGTGGTTGTTGATACGACGTCGGTGGAGATTTTTGCCCAAGACGGCGAGGCCTCACTGAGTTCGATATCGATCTTGCTTCCGGGACACCATAAGATCAGTGTCGAATCGTTTGGTGGCGACGCCCAACTACTGCAGGCCAGCCTCAATCCGCTGGCCGTGGCCGCCCCAACCCGCTAGCAATTTTCAGTTGGAGGGTGGCGCAACCGAATCGCGTTGGATCAGAGTGCAGGCAAGCTGCTTCTGAATGGCCTCCGCTTGCACGTCACCCACATGCTCAAAGAGTTGGGACACTGCCCAGCGCCCCATTTCATAGTGGGGCAACGCAATGGTGGTCAACATAGGCATCAGGGCGCGCGAAATCAGTTGAAGATCATCCACACCAACAATCGAAACATCATGCGGGATGGACAAACCAAGGTCCCGGGCCGCTTGGTAAACGCCCATGGCCGCTTCATCGTTAAAGCAGAAGATAGCGGTGGGGCGGTTGGGCCGATCCAACAGGAGGCGAGCGGCAGCACGCCCACCGGCCGCATCGCCACTGGTCGCGACAATCAGCGATTCATCAACAGTGATTCCAGCTTCTTTCAGCCCCTGGCGATAGCCACGTTCGCGACCCCAGGACGCTGGCACGGATTCTGGAACAGTAGTGAAACCAATCCGGCGATGTCCAAAGCTTGTCAGGTGTCGGGTCGCGTCCAGACCGATTCCCACATCATCTGGAACGATCGAGGAGAAACGCGGGTCGGAAGTTGAGGCATTGGCCAACACCACAGAGACACTGTCCAGCTCTGGCGGCACGATAACCTCCTGGTGGTACATGCGGGCATAGACCACACCATCGACCCGATGATTCCTCAGCGTCCGGATCCCTCTCTGTTCCCGCTCGGTGATGGCATGTGAGTCAAGAACCATGAGGACACTCTGGTTTTCAGCGGCGGCATCCTGCGCGCCGCTAATCATGAGACCGGCATAGGGAGTCACCGCAATGGTGTCGCTAAGCAGCCCAATCGTATAGGTCCGCGCGCTTCGCAGGCCTCGTGCTCGCGGGTCGGGGGAATAGCCCAAGCGCTCGGCGGCATCCAATACTCTCGCCCGGGTGTCAGCATTAATGGCGCGAGCCCCGCTCAGCGCATGGGACACAGTTGTCGGAGAAACTCCGGCTGCCGCTGCAACGTCACGAATGCCCACTCGGGCGATTGCTCCGACATTATTGTCCATGGTTCATTATATTCAGCTCCGGCGCACATTCATGGCATCGCAACCATGGGCAGCCCTCCAGCCCCCTTAGCTCAGCCGAAGAGGTTCACGGGCTTGACGATGTCCGCATAAATCAACAGCGCGCCCATGCCCATCATGACAACGGCCACCACATAAGTCACCGGCAATAATTTGGCAATGTCGAAGGGACCCGGATCGCGGCGCTTGAACATCTTGGCCACACGGCGGCGCGCGCCTTCATACAGCGCACCCAGAACGTGTCCGCCGTCGAGCGGGAGCAGCGGAATCAGGTTGAAGATAAACAGCGCCAAGTTTACGCCGGCCAACAAACCAATCAAGGTTGCCGCCCGCGAACTGATGGGGATCTCTTCCATGGCGGCCACCTCGCCGGCTACCCGGCCCACGCCCACCACGGAGATGGGCCCGTTGGGATCACGCGGTTCGGAGCTAAATGCCGCCTTGGCCACGCCCACGAGTTTTTGCGGCAATTGGAACACCACCCCGCCGATCTGGGCCACGTTGTGCCCCACGGCGGGCAGCACGGCCGACGCCGGTTCCCTCACCATGGCGGCCGTGGGCCCGATCCCGAGGAAGCCAGCCTGGACGGTGACGGCTTTTCCGGCAGCATCACCTTCAGCGATTCCGTTTGAATCGATAACGGGCCTGGCTGTGAGGACGGGGGTGATCGTGGTGGTGACAGTCTCACCGCCGCGCTCGTAAACCAGCGGAACACTCTTCCCGGCCGAGGCCCTGACCCTCTCGGTGAAGGCCGCCCACTCGGTGACCGGTACGCCGTCGAACGAGGTAATGGTGTCCCCGGGTTGCAGGCCAGCTGCGGCCGCGGGAGTTGGGGTGCAATTCGTCAGGTCGGTCGGCACTGGTTCGCCATAAGCGACCTGGCAGGCATTGACCTCGGACAGCGTTGTGGTGGC
>JBKKBD010000137.1:0-3326 GCA_046714315.1 Specibacter sp. | reverse complement strand
ATCTGCGGCGCCTGCGCAAACGCTACCCGCACGCAACTGCCTACGAGCTCAGCCAGCGGTTGGAACGTGACTTCCTCAACGGCGTCGGCACCGGCGGCGCGGCCATCGGGGCCACGGCCATCATTCCCGGCGTGGGAACTGTTGTGGCGTTGTCCATCTCGGCAGCCGCAACGCTCGTCTTCTTGGAAGCCACGGCTCTCTACGCCCAATCTATTGCCGAGCTCCACGGTCTCCGGCTACAGGATCCAGAGAGCGCCCAGCTCACGGTCATGGCCATCATTCTCGGTGAAGAAGGCCAAGCAATGTTGACCGGCCTGACCGGGCATGCGCTGGGAACCGGCAAAACACCCATGCAGGCGTGGGGCAAGACGGTTAGCAAGAGTATTCCGCTGACCACCGTCAAGGGCCTGGTGGGTCCCATGCAAAAAATGTTCCTCAAGAAAATGGCCGCCAAGGGCAGCGCTTCAATCGTGGGCAAGGCCCTGCCATTTGGTATTGGTGCAGCCGTTGGAGGCGTCGGCAACTACATGATGGGCAAGGCTGTCATCGCCTCAGCCAACCGCGCATTTGGGCCGGCCCCGATGGAAATTCCGGCCCAACTCCTCGCCGAGCTCGAGGCGACGGGCAAACAGCCGAAGGAGCCGAAGGCGCTCAAAGCGCCGAAGATCCCGAAAGGACCGAAGGCCCCGCGCCGTCAGAAGTGACGGGCCCGCAAAGGAAACCTTGAACGGGTGGTCGTGGACGTCGGTGCCTTGTTCTTGTTCGATAGCGTGGAAAGTGCAACGAGTAGGCGCCCTTAGATATGACGGAGGAAACGCTCGGGCGAATCCAAGAATGACTTCCAGTTCCCAACCAGATCCAGATCTTCCCAATCCCGAGACCGCAGGCCCCATGGTCCAACCTCCAGGATTTGGGCACCTGGTAGGGCTGCGAGAACTGGCGAGTGTGTGGACAGGATTACCTGAGACTTACCGTCAGCCAGAAGTTCCTTGAGGACGCCCAGGAGGGCAAGGCATCCCGAAAACGACAAGGCGGACTCCGGCTCATCGAGTACCCACAGTCCGGGGCCCCGGAAGCGATCGACAGCCAACTGCAAAAACGACTCTCCATGTGACATCTCATGGAACGCGATGTCACCGTTTCTGCTTGGGTTGTCCTCAAGGTAGCTAAAGAATCCATGCATGGTTTCTGCTCGCAGGAAGTAGCCACGCCTCGTCGTGCCGGCGTTCTTGATTAGTTGCAGGTGATCGGCAAGGACTGATTCGGTGGATCTCGTCGTGTGGCGTGCGCCTGTCGAGCCGCCTTCAGGGGACAGGCCATAGGCTAGGGCAATTGCCTCCACCAATGTGGATTTACCCGACCCATTCTCACCAACGAAGACTGTTGCGGGCGTCAGAGTGAGGCCCTGGTCCAGCACCTGGGCTACGGGTGGCAGCGTTGCTGGCCAGTGGCGACGATCAAGAGCATTCAGCGAGTGTTCTGCCAACCCTCGGACCGGGTAATTCTCGAACGGCATACGCTCATTGTTGCAGGCACAAGGTGCCCACCCAGAAAACAGACTAAATAATGCTGCAGAGAGTCCGGAAACAGGAATGCTCAGCGGACCACGGGCGACCACTGGCCGGGGATCCACTGTGCCTTAAAGCCGAGAAGTAATTTCAAACAGCGATGCGGGTGGGGCCGTCAGTGTCCCTGCTTAACCTTGGTATATTGCTGCCGTGGCGGTGGCAACGTCCCGCATCACGGCTTGCGCCTCGGGCGGGCTCGTGACACGGAGGTGGGCGCCGAATTGCAGCAGCTGGCGCACGGCTTCCACCTGCTCGTAGGCTACTGTGATCTCGACTCTCGTAGCGTCCAGCGGTTTGCTGCCGGTGAGCCGTGAGCCCAGGATCCGTCGGGCGAGTTCAACCCTGTCTAGCGACAGCACCGCAGTGACAGTGATGCCACCGCGGCTATCGACCGATGCGCTGAGATGACGGCTTACGCTGGCCAGTGACTCGCCCTGGCGCAGGCATCTGGTGTCCAAGAGGACCTCCCAGCTCTGCACCCTTTCCTGCGAATACAACCGTGGCGACCCGTTGATATCTGCCACCAGATACCACCGGCCCGCTTTCGCAAGGAGGCCATACGGGTCCACGGTGCGCCACGAAGGGCCCCGCTCGGCACTGCTCCGATAGAAAATCCGCAAACGCCGCCCGGATTGCAGGTCTTTGCCGAGATCGGCGACGCTGGCACCTTGTGTTTCGGGGCTGAACCAGGGCAGATTGTCTACGATGACCAACTCGGACAACGGAACCAAGGAGTGGCCCGCCAAGGGGCGGCGCGATGCGAGTTTGCGGTGGGCGGCGCGAGTCGCTGCGTCTACTCCAAGCTGACGCGCTTGACCGGGGTCCAGACCCAGGAGTTTCAAGGCGTCGAGCTCAGCCACACTGAGCTTCGAAACGTCCAGTTGCGAGCCCGGCAACAGAACCACGCCCCCGTAGCGGCCACGTTCTGCGAACACAGGCACGTCGGCGTCCGCCAGGGCCGTCACATCCCGCAGGATGGTCCGCACCGACACGTCCAACTCGTCAGCCAAGTCTGCGGCGGTCATTCGGTGACGGCTCTGGAGCAGCAGCATCATCGAGAGCAGGCGCTGAGACTTCATCTCATCATTATTGCCCAATACATGACATTAGGTGTCATGTATTGGTGGCAAGCTGGCTTTGTCCAAAGACGCCAACACAGGAGCTTGCCATGACGACACCGAATCTCTTCCTCATCTACGTCACAGACGTCGAGCGGTCCACCCGCTTTTACAGTGACCTGTTCGACATGGAGCCAGTTGCCATAACACCCCGCTATATTCCATATGAAGTCGCACCGGGTGTGATTTTCGCCTTGTGGTCCGGCCGCGGCGACACCGTCACGGCGACTACGCCACGCACCAGCGAGATCGGACTTATGCTGCCAGGTTCAAAAGTCGCCGTAGACGACTGCTTTACCAAGTGGGTGGCCAAGGGCGCCATAGTGGTCGAAGAGCCACACGAAGACGTCTTTGGCCGCACCTTCGTCATCGCTGATCCTGACGGAAATCTCATCCGCGTTTCCCCCGTCGACTGACAGACTCCCCGGGAGCGGTTCCATTCGGAACGCTGCTGTCGGAGGGCCGCGGGCCGGATCCTCGACCGGGCCCGACCAGACGGGCCCGCCGTCGGCCTAACCGAACACCAGAGTGGCGACGGTGAAGATCGCAACGCCCGCAAGGGAACCCACCACGGTGCCGTTGATGCGGATGAACTGCAGGTCCTTGCCCACCTGAAGCTCGATCTTCTGTGAGGTTTCCT
>JBKKBD010000136.1:0-5495 GCA_046714315.1 Specibacter sp. | reverse complement strand
GTTGCCCGGACGAACTCTGGGTGTGGTGGGCGAGTCCGGGTCAGGGAAGACCACCACGGCACGCATGGCACTGGGATTGCTACACCCGGACAGCGGAGACGTTGAGCTTTTCGGTGAACCCTGGAGCTCAATTCCCGAATCGGAACGCCGAACCCGTCGACCGTCCCTGGGCGCCATTTACCAGGACCCGCTTTCTTCCTTCGATCCGCGTCTGACCGCTGGTTCGCTGTTGGCCGACGCGTTAAGTTTCGGGGCCACACGGAATCCACGCGAACACACGGCGAAGATCCAGGAACTGCTTCAGATGGTGGGGTTGGCGACCGAGCTGGCTGGACGAAACCCCGCCACACTCTCGGGAGGACAACGTCAGCGCCTGGCCATTGCCCGCGCCTTGGCCCCGGAACCGCGGGTGCTGATTTGCGATGAACCGGTCTCAGCCCTGGACGTCTCCGTGCAGGCCCAAGTCCTGGACCTACTTGACGACCTGCAGCAGCGACTCGGCCTGAGCTACCTGTTCATCTCCCACGACCTCTCGGTCATCAGGCACATGAGCGATGCGGTACTGGTCATGCGCGCGGGGGAAGTTGTTGAATCTGGCGCAACCGAGCAGGTGTTCACCGACCCACAGCACGACTACACGCGCACCCTACTGGCCGCCGCACCACTCCAGTTGCACCGTCCCTGACCTTCTAGGCTGAGGAGACAGTTTGGTCCCTACAAACCCTATGCCGGTACCGGCCGGCAGTCCGCAAAGGAAGAGGAATGCCGGACTCACCGCAGCCACGATGACGATGGCCGCCCTGTCGGCCTCATCACCGAATTCCGTAGCCACAGCACAGCTCACGGCGAACCCCAGGAGGACAATGCCCAGAATCCAGACCGGCAACACTATTCGTTCCCTGCGGGCTTGGACCAGAAACAGAACCCTCAGGACGGGCATCAGGGAACCTGGCCCGTCGAGTTGTTGTCATGACTCAAGAACAAGGATTCCAACGACGGCGGCGAGACGCTCAGCCCTCTTGCCACGGCTGCCAACCTCTACGGCCCGGCTCGCGCGAATGATCGTGACCCGAGCACGGAGTTGCTCAACCTCACTGAGGATGTGACTGGACAGCAGGACGGTGGCACCCTCCGCGCTTACCCGTCGAAGATGGCGCCTGAACACCGAATCCATGAGCGGATCCAGGCCGGAACTTGGCTCATCGGGCAGTTGGAGTCAGGCTGGGTGCGCGAACGCCGCGATCAGCGCCACCTTCTGCCTATCCCCCACGCAGCCCCGTCAACAGGTCAATGACTTCCCCGCCGGAAAGATTTGGCCACAGGCTCACGTTCCCGGGAACATAGGCGATGTCCCGATGGGCCCGGACGGCTTCGGCCCGTAGGTCCAGGCCATCCAGCGCACGGGTCCTTCCGAGATTCTTCACCAGCCGCCGAGGCGGCCACCATAGCAGTCCGCGGGGACTTCCCCTGCGGGCCGACCAGAATTCCCGCCTCTCTAGTCCAGAGTTTACGTCCGGCCCATGGGGGACGGAAGAGTGGCAGGAATCCGCGGCGTAAAGGTTTCGTAAAGAGCCCGCCATAGGCCGGTCACCCGGTGTTAGTCTCGGTGGTGTGCTCAGCTGCAGACCGGCAAAGACAAGCCTCTAACGGCGCGAAAAATACCGAAGACAAAGCGACGAAGGGCTCCTAATGCCGGGAACGGTCAGCAAGGCGCCGGACCTCTCGCGGGGCCGTGCAAAGTCACGGCTAATGAGGGAAAACGCCCTGGCCCGTGCGCTCCTACACCCGTTCCGCACGGTACCACTGGCATTCCTCGCAGCAATCATTGTCGGAGCCGGGCTGCTCATGCTGCCCGTCTCACGAACGGATATTGGATCTGACGTTCTCCTGCCAGCCCTATTCACGGCCGTCTCTGCGGTTTGTGTTACCGGTTTGGTCACCGTGGATACAGCGACCTTCTGGACTCCATTTGGACAGACTGTGATTCTTGGGCTGATTCAGGTTGGCGGGTTCGGCATCATGACGCTCGCAACTCTGCTAGCCGTGCTTGTCCGAAAGAGCATCGGGATCAGGGGACAGCTCGTGGCGCAGACAGAATCGCACACCTTGAATCTCGGGGACGTCGGCTCGGTACTGTTCCGGGTGGCCAGAATCATGGTGTTTTTTGAGGTCCTAACCGCGGCCGTTCTTTCGCTTCGTTTTTGGCTTGCTTACGACCACAACCTAGGTACCGCCCTCTGGCACGGGGTCTTTCATGCCGTATCGGCATTCAACAACGCCGGATTCGCCCTTTACAGCGACAGCCTCATCAGCCTCGCCGAAGATCCGTGGATCATCGTTCCGATTTGCGCGGCCATAGTAGTCGGCGGGTTGGGTTTCCCCGTGATCATTGAGCTGCTTCGGGCTCGCAGGAACAGCAGGGCTTGGACCGTTCATGTCCGTCTGACCGTATACGGGACGCTGCTGCTCCTCGCCATCGGGGTCGGATTCTTTGCGATCTTCGAATGGAACCGCACCGAGACGCTGGGCCAGTTATCTACCGGGGGCAAATGGTTGGCGGCGCTCGCAGGTGGAGTGTTTCCCCGGACGGCCGGTTTCAACAGCATTGATTACGCCGCGGCAGCTCCTGAGACCCTCCTGCTGACGAACATCCTCATGTTCATCGGTGGTGGCAGCGCTGGAACCGCCGGAGGGATCAAGGTTGCAACGTTCCTGGTCCTTGGATTTGCGATCTGGAATGAAATCCGTGGTCGTGAGCAAGTGACCGTGGGCCACCGGGCGATCAGCTCGGCCGTTCAACGCCAAGCTGTCACCGTCGCTCTGCTCGGGGTGGCCGCGGTTATTGGCGGCACGCTCCTCATTCTGACGTTCACGGACCATAGCCTCGAAGCCGTCCTATTTGAATCTGTTTCCGCGTTCGCTACCGTGGGGTTGAGCACCGGAATTACGCTGACGCTGCCGCCCAGCGCCCAATTTGTGCTCATGGTGTTGATGTTCATAGGTCGTATCGGCACCATCACCGTAGCCTCCGCACTAGCCCTGTCTTCGCGACCACGACGCTTCAGGTTGCCGGAGGAACGGCCAATCATCGGCTAGGGAACGCTCAAAGGGCCAAGGCAGTCCGTGATTGCCCATTTCCCGCGCCGGTGATTGCGGTCATGGAGAGGCATAATCTCGCCATTGGCGTCATCATGGTGTCCTTTGCCAGGCCCATGGCACACTCGGTCACCGTTGAATTATCCTTCGCATCCTCCAACGAGTTCTACACACAGTTCGTATACACACTAGAACCCGGACATTACAACTCTGCCGAGCTGTTGCGGAGTTCCTCGCCCAACAGTGTGACTCGGTTCTTGATGTCATCCCTGACCAGACGCATCCGTTCCATGCCTTCGATGCCGCGTTCGGAGGGTTCGTCGGTGTCCCAGTTCCGGATTTCAATGCCGGGGACCGGTTCGACGGCGGCTTCGCCACCGAGTGTGATGATCAGGCCCACGTTGGCGAGCATGTCCACCGTAATGGGCTTGGTGTGCTCTGCACTGATGTCTATACCGAGCTCTGCCAAGGACTCCACGGATTGGCCATTCAGGGCCGGGCCGGGTTTGGTGCCGGCGGTGTAGACGGTGACAGTGTCGCCTGCGAGGTGCCGCATGAGCCCACCGGCCATCTGGGATTTTCCGCCATTCTTCACGCAGACAAAAAGGACGCCTGGTTTGCTACTCATCAGTGGAACTTCTTTCATTAGTTTGCCGCGCCTGCAGCGGTGCGTTCGCTCAGGAGGTTCCTCACGAGAAAACCGATCTCGTCGCGAATGATCCTGGCCAACGAAGAATGCATCCTTGAGGTCATGGCCGTTTCATCCCCCTACTCGGCGAGAGTTGCGGAACGTCCGTGAGCCAATCCAGTGGGGATTCCAATGAGGACCGGTTCCGGTGTTCCACAGCAGGAATCCGCCGCGTCGTCCTGTGCTGTGCCGCTTGCTACCGGAAGATCGCAGCTGCCACCAAGATCGGTGGAGCAGACACCGGTCTCGGGCAATTCGAGGTGTACTTGGTTGGCGGCAGTTTGGTCGCCGGCCAGAGCCGCGACGATGGAGCGGACTTGTTCGTAGCCGGTGGCGAGCAAGAAAGTTGGTGCACGTCCGTAGGACTTCATTCCGGCAATGTAGAAGTCCTTGTCGGGGTGGGCTAGGACCTTGGCACCGTGGGCCGGTACCGTCCCACAGGAGTGGAATTCGGGATCGATCATCGGCCCCAAGTCTCGGGGAGCTTCCACGATGGGGTCCAGTTCCAAGCGGATCTCTCGCAGGATCTCCAAGTCCGGGCGGAAGCCGGTGGCAGGGATCAGCACGTCCACCTCCAAGGTTATGTCCCCGTCCGGGGTGGATCCGGTAACGGCCAGACCATCACCAATGGCGAAGGAGGTGGTGGTGAAGGAGGTGTGTAGTTCGATGTGTCCGTCATCAACTAGGCCGCGTAAGCGGGAGCCCAGCTGGCCACGGGCGGGCAGACCATCAATGTCCCCTCCCCCGTAGAGACGTGAAACTTCAGCGCCGCGGACCGCCCAGCTGATGCGTGTGCCCGGCTCGTTCTTGGCGAGCTGCCCCAAGGAGATGAGGGTGTTGGCTGCCGAGTGGCCGGCACCGATGACCAGTACATGCTTACCAACGAACCTGTCCCGGTCGGCGCCGGTGACATCTGGCAAGGCTTCGGTAATGAGCCCGGCAACCTGGGCTTCAAGCTCACCTGCCGCACGTAGCCCGGCCTGGCCGAGCGGGTTGGACTGCGACCATGTACCTGAAGCATCAATCACGGCACGTACGTGATGATCAGTCACGGTTCCATCCGCCGTTTGAACACGAACAAGGAAGGATTGACCATCGCGATTACGGGAATGAGTCTTGTCCATGCCCACCCGACTCACGGCCGTCACGGTGGATGATGTGCGCAGAGCGTCATTGATCGCCGGAACGGCGGCCAGCGGGTTCAGGTACTTTTCCACGAGCTCGGCACCGTAGGGCAGTGACGTCAGGCGCGGTGCCTCCCAGCCGGTGGGTTCGAGGAGCCGCCGGGAGGCCGGGTCGATGTTGTGCTCCCATGATGAGAACAGGCGGATGTGCCCCCACTTTTGAATCGCCGCGCCCACGCTGTCCCCCGATTCAAAGATCACCGGGATGATCCCGCGTTCCACCAGGTTGGCCGCAGCAGCCAGGCCTATCGGGCCTGCTCCGATGACGGCAATGGGCAAGTCGTTACGCTGTTCAGTCATGGCCGGAACCCCTTCTAGTTCGCCGGAAGGAGATCGGCGATGAGAGCCTGGATGCGGGCCTTGATATCGTCACGAATCGGACGCACAGCCTCAACTCCCTGGCCGGCCGGGTCTTCAAGTTCCCAGTCTTCGTAGCGTTTGCCCGGGAAGAAGGGGCAGGTATCGCCACAGCCCATGGTGATCACGACGTCGGACTCCTTCACCGCTTCTGTGGTGAGGATCTTGGG
>JBKKBD010000135.1:0-30263 GCA_046714315.1 Specibacter sp. | reverse complement strand
GCTTCGGAGACGAAGATGCGCCGCTTTGTTGCTGATGCCTCCCATGAGCTCCGAACTCCCCTTGTCACCATTCGCGGGTTCTCTGAGCTCTACCGCCATGGTGCCCTGCAAACCGCTGAGGACGTTGGCACGGCCATGGGCCGCATCGAAAGCGAGGCCAAGCGAATGGGTGAGCTCGTCGAGGACCTACTCATGCTGGCCCGTATCGATGAGCAGCGCCCCTTGCAGCTCAAGCCGGTGGATCTGCTGATCATTGGCCATGACGCCGTCCTGGATGCCGCCGCATCGGCGCGGGACCGCACCTTTGCCGTGGTAGGGCTCGACGGCGGCCCCGGAACCTCCGCGCCGAGCCTCGGTGACGATGCAAAACTACGCCAGGTTGTGACAAACCTGATGGGCAACGCCCTGCGCTACACGCCTGAGGGGTCACCCATTGAGATCATGGTGGGTACTCGCGTGGACGGCGAAGCTGCCTACTCCGTCATCAAGGTTCGCGATCACGGTCCTGGTATTTCTGAGGAAGAGGCGCCCCGCGTCTTTGAGCGCTTTTACCGCGCGGATTCTTCCCGCGACCGGAACACCGGCGGAAGCGGCCTTGGGCTGGCCATCGTTTCAGCCATCGTGGCTTCGCACGAGGGAACGGTCCAGCTCGAACACACCCCGGGCGGCGGTGCCACCATGGTCATTGAGCTGCCGTACTATCCGGCTGCTGGCGATGACCGCAACGACGCTGATTCTGACGGCTTCGACGACTCCGTAGCGCACTAACTCCTCCACAGGAACTCCTGAGGCACGGCTCGTCCACGGTTCGTGATGTGCCACTTCCTGTGTCCGGGCATGAATTCTAGGCTGGTCCTTGTCAGCATGATTCACCTCACAGACAAGGCACCTCCCATGGCACAGTTCAATGTCAACAGCGACGATCTGGCACTCAAAAGCACCGCCGTCAGGGGTTCCGTGGACCGAATCCGCATGGAGGTCGACGCCATGAAGCGCAACCTCTTGGACTTGCAGTCAACGTGGACAGGCACCGCTGCCACCAATTTTCAGGCACTGCTGCAGGAATGGCATACAACCGAACTTAAGGTTGAGGCATCCTTGGAGAGCATCAATGGCGCCTTGTCCATGGCGGCAACGCAGTACGCGCAGGCCGAGGACGCCAACACCCGGATGTTCACGATTCGGTGACCATCTAGGTGTTGGCTTGGCTGGCTGGCGGGCGGAGGGTAGGCCGAGTGCCTGGCATCAGCAGTGTCTGGGCCGGGACAGCCCCTAAGCTTCCTTGGTTCCCTGGTGGTGCCGCAGGCGCCACTGGCCATTATGGCGCTGCCATACCGAACTGCGCACTGCGCTTCCAACCGGAGAGACGCTGCGATACGTCAAGAGCGCTGTCTCGGCGTCCAGCTGGGCCAGGGAGAGAACTTCAAGATCGATGCTGGCTGGTTCCTCGTCGGTGAACATCTCCAGGATCTCTTGCCTGGACCAGCGTCGGCCAGATACTCCAATTTCCTCAAAATTGGGGTGCAACAATTCCCCTGCCCGCAAAGGATCGGCACGAACGGCGGGATCCAGAAGTTCCCTCTCCAACTCCACCACGGTCTCAAAGGATTCCGGCCGGTGGTCCGAGAAGGCGGGATCGGCTTCGTCTTCCAGCATGGAAAACAGGTCTGGCTGTTCAAGATCTTCTGGCAGCAACGCGGCCTGGACGGGAGCGGCCGACGCCGCCGTCGCGGGTGAGCTGGAGGTTGCGGTGTGGCTCGTGGCGGCACCCGGCACCTGGTCAGTTTCCAACTTGGCGCCGGGGAAACCTGGGCCGGCATTGGGGGATCGCTTGGCTTGGTAGGCCGTGGCGGCACCCCGGGCACGGTCGTCGGCTGCCTCATTCAGGTCATGCCCTGCATGGCCCTTGACCCATTCGAAAGTGTATTTCCGGCCAGCAATGGCGGCGTCTATGTCTTTGAGGAGGTCAACGTTCAGAACGGGCTTGCCGTCCGACTTGCGCCAGCCTTTGCGCTTCCAGCCGGGCATCCACTTGGTGACGCTGTTAATAACGTACTGGCTGTCGCACAGGATGTGCAGCGGCTCCTGCGGCAGGTGGGCCGTTGACCTGAAAAGGTCAAGGACGGCCATGAGCTCGCCCATGTTGTTGGTGCCATGGGGCCAGCCTCCTGCACGCCAGCAGTTGTCATCGACGTACCAGGCCCAACCAGCCGGACCGGGATTTCCTAAAGCCGAACCATCGGCAGCAGCAACAATTGTCATAAGTCCATACTTTCAGACTCCACTGACATCTAAATGCCAAAGGCGCCCTTGCCAGTTGAGCAAGAGCGCCTTTGGTGAAGAAACGTGGTGCGGGTGGGTTAGAAACCGCCCATGCCGCCCATGTCGTCTCCGCCGCCGCCAGCCGGGGCAGCCTTTTCGGGCTTGTCAGCTACTACAGCTTCGGTGGTGAGGAACAGACCAGCAATGGAGGCCGCGTTCTGCAGTGCAGAGCGGGTTACCTTTACCGGGTCGTTGATGCCGGCAGCCAGCAGGTCTTCGTACACGCCGGTTGCGGCGTTAAGGCCGTGGCCGGTGGGCAAGCCGCGAACCTTATCAACAACAACGCCAGGCTCCATGCCTGCATTGAAAGCGATCTGCTTCAGTGGAGCATCGATGGCAACCTTGACAATGTTGGCGCCAGTGGCCTCGTCGCCGGTCAGGTTCAAGCCTGCGAAAGCCTTGACGCCGGCCTGGATGAGGGCAACGCCACCACCGGGGACGATGCCTTCTTCAACAGCAGCCTTGGCGTTGCGCACTGCATCTTCGATGCGGTGCTTGCGTTCCTTGAGCTCAACTTCGGTAGCGGCACCGGCCTTGATGACTGCAACGCCGCCGGCCAGCTTGGCCAGACGTTCCTGCAGCTTCTCACGGTCGTAGTCCGAATCGGAGTTCTCGATCTCGGCACGGATCTGAGCAACGCGGCCAGCAATGGCTTCAGCGTCGCCAGCACCGTCAACGATAGTGGTCTCGTCCTTGGTCACAACGACCTTGCGGGCCTTGCCCAGCAGGTCCAACGTGGTGTTTTCCAGCTTCAGGCCAACTTCTTCGGCGATAACCTGACCACCGGTGAGGATGGCGATGTCGGCCATCTGGGCCTTGCGGCGGTCGCCGAAGCCCGGAGCCTTGACGGCAACAGACTTGAACAGGCCACGGATCTTGTTCACGATCAACGTTGCAAGGGCTTCGCCTTCAACGTCTTCGGCGATGATCAGCAGCGGCTTGTTGGAAGCCATGACCTTCTCCAGAACAGCAACCAGGTCCTTGACGCTGTTGATCTTGGAGTTGACGAGCAGGATGTACGGGTCTTCAAGAACCGTTTCCTGACGCTCGGTGTCGGTCACGAAGTAAGCGGAGATGTAGCCCTTGTCGAAGCGCATGCCTTCGGTGAGTTCAAGTTCCAGGCCGAAGGTGTTGGACTCCTCGACGGTGATAACACCTTCCTTGCCAACCTTGTCCAGGGCTTCGGCGATAAGTGCGCCGATCTCGGGATCACCGGCAGAGATGGAAGCCGTTGCGGCGATCTCTTCCTTGGTCTCGATTTCCTTGGCGGAAGCCAGCAACTGCTCGATGACGGCTGCAACAGCCTTCTCGATGCCGCGCTTAAGTGACAGCGGGTCGGCGCCGGCAGCTACGTTGCGCAGGCCTTCCTTGACGAGGGCCTGGGCCAACACGGTTGCCGTGGTGGTGCCGTCGCCGGCGATGTCGTCAGTCTTCTTGGCGACTTCCTTGACCAGCTCAGCGCCGATCTTCTCGTAAGGATCATCAAGTTCGATTTCCTTGGCGATGGAGACACCATCGTTGGTGATTGTGGGGGCGCCCCACTTCTTCTCGAGAACAACGTTGCGACCGCGCGGGCCCAAGGTAACCTTGACGGCGTCGGCGAGGATGTTCAACCCACGCTCAAGGCCGCGGCGTGCCTCTTCATCAAATGCAATGAGCTTGGCCATGGAGGCTTCAGTCCTTTCGGGACAGTCATTTTACGATTCAAAGTCCTCATGTGGGTGCCCGCGACGGACGGATCCAATGGCCGATGATCTCTTTACAGCGGCATCAAACCCTCACCCAATGAGGAAAGTTCACTTCTCCGACGGCGGGTGATTTGCTAAGTAATTAGCAGTCACCACCTCAGAGTGCTAAGTCAATAATTAGCACTCGGCACAGCAGAGTGCAAGCGGGGATCCAGGTATGAGCTGCGGGCGAACGTCATCTTCAGGCACCTATTACTACACGCGGACATCAAAACAGCAGCCAAACAGACTTATTTGGCCGACATGCACCCCAGAAAACGCCGTCTACTTTCCGCGGCGCGTGCAAAGGGCTAGCGTTGGGCTTGTACGTATTCCGATTCGCGCATAAGCATTGGACCCCTGCCTCCCGGCAGCGGCTTGTGACTCAGCACTAGCACCAGGAGACACCATGACTGAAAATATCAACCCCGAAAAGACGCCGGCAACGCCCGACGTCCCGGCCGGCTACGACCAGCCCGCTGATGCTTCCTCGAGCCACCAGGCGCCCCCGAGCTACCAGCAGCCCGCGGAACCGCAGGCGCCCACGTACCCCCAGACGGGTGCTCAGCCCACCTACCAGCAGGGCTACCAGCAGGGCTACCCCCAGCAGAACATGCAGCAGGGCTACCAGCAGCCTGCCTATGGCATGGCCGGAGTTGGAGAGCAGAAGTCAAAGGTTGTCGCAGGCATCCTGGGCATCTTGCTCGGTTCCTTGGGCATCCACAACTTCTACCTTGGCAAGACCAAGATCGCGCTGATCCAGCTTTTGGTCTCTGTCATCAGCTTGGGCTTCCTTGCTCCCTTCATGGGAATCTGGGGCCTTGTCGAGGGCATCTTGATCTTGGTCGGCCACGAGAGCTACCGCACCGACGCCAAGGGCATCCCGCTGAAGGACTAGCACCTCAGCTACCCAAAGTACGACGACGGGAGGTCACCTTTCACAAAAAGGTGACCTCCCGCCGTCGTACTTGGAGCGATAAGACTTGGAAGCCTTCTTTATGCCCCGGGACCCAGGACCACTGCCAGCGGGAGACCCAGCTCAGCGGTATCAACCAGGGTGGGAATGTTCAGCAAGGCGCTCAGCGCTTCGGCGTTGGCCTTCTGCTCAATGCCGTCGTAGTAGATAACCGACGTTGCCTGCGGCTGACCTGCCCAGTTGGCGGACTGCGAGACGCTCCAGCCATCGTTAATGACGAGCCCCGAGTACCGTCCGGCAAGACCAGAGGTACCCACGGCATTGAAAATGGCCACGGCCGTGGTCTTGTCGACCACCGAATCGGGAGTGGGTGTGGGGGTGGGCGTTTCCACCGGCGCGGTGGTTGGCGCCTCGCTCGGAGTGGCCTCCGCGGACGGCGTCGCACTGGCGGGAGCAGAGGTAGCAGTCGTCGTCTCCGCAGCCATTGGGGTGTCATTGTCGAGCACCTTGGGCATGATGAAGAATGCCAGTAGGCCAACGCAAAGCGCGACCACACCAACAATCATCAGCGGCATCAATGAGCGCCTTTGCGGTTCAATCGAAGCTCGGTGGACACCATGTCGTGCCGAATTTTCCTCAACGGCGTCAAATTCATCCCGCGCGTATTTACTCATTGTGCAGTGCTGTCCTTGTGGGTGCGTTAGGTGTTGGGCGCGTCAATTGCCCAGCCGGCGGGCCGAACGGGCTTGTTGGCGTGACGTACGTAGTCTACGCAACCGCTTGACCAGCATGGGATCATGGGCCAAAGCGGCATCCGTGTCGATCAACGCATTCAGCACCTGGTAATAGTGTGTTGCGGAAAGATCAAACATGTCCCGGATGGCCTGTTCCTTGGCACCGGCGTACTTCCACCACTGCCGTTCCAGGTCAAGCATTTGCTCGTCACGTTCGCTGAGTCCGGCGGAGGGGGCTGCGGCGCCGTCCACGGGAGCCTGCCCGTGCTGGACTGCTTCAGTCACAACGCGCCCTCCCTTGAATTCTGTGTTCCATGCTTGAGCAGCCACGATCCATGGCCTGCTCTGTCCATAATAAGGGCGAATCACAGCAATGTCATTTGAGTAACCGTGGATAGACGGTCCGGCAGCCCCTCCTGTGGAGGAATGAAGCACCAGCAGAACATGGCCCACAATGGACAGTATGGACAGCGAACCCAGCCTCTTTGACCTCCCCGCACCGGCTCCGTGGGGCGAACCTCAGCTGCAAGCCCTGGCCACGTTGCGCACAGCCCCTTTGACGCTGATGGCCCCCGATTGGGCGGACGTGCTGGCGCCCGAGGAAAAAACCCTGCAGCGCCTTGGTGCCATGTTGGCCACCGAGTACGACGCCGGAACCCGCTTCCTGCCCCACCCCACCCAGGTACTGCGAGCCTTGGGCACACCCATGTCGGCCGTCAAGGTCTTGATCGTGGGCCAGGATCCATACCCCACCCCCGGCCACTCGGTTGGTTTGGCGTTTTCCGTCGACAAGAAAACCCGGCCACTCCCCCGCAGCCTGAACAACATCTACAAGGAACTCACCACAGATCTCGGCATTGCCCCGGCTCCTCATGGCGACCTCGGCACTTGGGCCAGCCAGGGCGTTCTGTTGCTGAACCGGGTACTCACGGTAGCGCCGGGCGAGGCTGGCTCGCACCGCCGTCGTGGGTGGGAAGAAGTCACTGATGCCGTCATTACGGCGTTGGTCGCCAGAAACAAGCCCCTGGTCAGTGTTTTGTGGGGCAAGGATGCCCAACGTCTGACCCCCATGTTGGCAGGGACGGCCGTGATCGAGTCCGCGCATCCCAGCCCGCTTTCGGCGTCCCGCGGCTTCTTCGGATCCAAACCGTTCAGCCGCGTCAATGAGCTCCTTGTCAAGCAAGGGGCGGCCCCGATCGACTGGGCCCTACCCATGAACTAGACTCCTTAGGACAACCTAACTTGGCGCAAGCGACGCGCCGGAATGCCGGGCCAACGCCCACACGAGGAGCTTTTTTTGACACCCGCTGACACCGTCCCCGTTCAAGCAACAACGAGGGCTCCACGCGCCCAGCGGCCGCGTGTTCAGCTCACTTTGCAGGTTCTCCGCAAGGAACAGCTGAGTTCACACATGGTACGCATCATTGTCGGTGGCCCGGACATGGCGAAGTTCGAGCCCAAGGACGCCACCGACATGTATGTGAAGATTCATTTCCTGCGGCCGGGAGTTGAGTATGCCGAACCGATCGACATCTTCGCGATTCGCGACACCATGCCTGCCGAACACTGGAGCGTTACCCGCACCTACACCCTCCGGTGGGTTGACCTGGCCGCCCAGGAAGTGGCCATCGACTTCGTGCTGCACGGCGACACCGGCCTGGCTGGTCCGTGGGCCGCCGCCGCGGAGCCGGGCGATCGCATCATCTTCACGAACCCCGGTGGCGCCTACAAGCCCAGCGCCGACGCCGATTGGCACCTCTTTGCCGGCGACGAGGCCGCGCTCCCGGCCATTTCCGCAGGGCTCGAGGCTCTCCCGGCGGAGGCCCGCGGCCATGCCTACATCGAGGTTGAAACGGCGGCGGACATTCAGCCACTGGAGAAGCCCGACGGCGTCGAGCTCGCCTGGGTGTTCCGCAACGGCACCACCCCTGACAAGTCCACCGCACTCCTGGATGCCGTCACCAACGGCCCCTGGCTCGACGGCAACGTCCACGCCTTCGTCCACGGCGAACGCGAATACATGAAATCCCTGCGCGATCTACTGATCAAGCAACGCGGCCTGGACCGTTCACAGGTCTCCCTCTCCGGCTACTGGGCCTACGGCCGCACGGAAGACAACTTCCAAGCCGAGAAGAAAGAACCGATCGGCAAGATCCTGTAACTTCTGGGGTGCCCGAATTCTTTAGCGACGGCGGTTGCGGCGCTTGATGTTTTGGCCGCCGCTGCGCGTGAAGGGCCTGGCGATGTTGTCGCCGAGGACCACGCCGGCAGCCACGGCAAGGATGACGACGAGGGCGTTGAAGATGCCAACGGCTCCCGTGACTGAATCTTCGGGCGTGAGGGTCATGACGAACATGGCCCGGAAGATGGACAGTCCCACGAGCAAGAAGATGACGGAGGGGACGGCTACCACCAGTTGAGGTGCGCCCAGCCGGAGCGCAATGACCCTTGCAAGTATGCCGATCACCACGGCGGCAACGGCGGGGGCAAAGCGGCCACCCAGGCCGAATTCCATGCCGTAGTAAAAGACCACATAGCCGATCAAGGCAACGGCCGCGGTAGGCAGCAGCAGTTTAATGGCCGTCTGCTCGGCGATGCAGATGGCAATCGTGGAGATGACTACGAGGATCAGCACCACGTACAGCGGGCGGGCACCGGAGATGGTCTCTGCGACATTGAGCCGGTCAGCACCAAATAACGCCCCTGTGACAAGTGCAACGGCAATGCCCGCAACTATGGCGCCAAAGGTGAGAAAGGCGGAGAGGAATCGGCCCGCAGCCGTGACTGGGAATCCGTTGATTGCATCCTGTACAGCCGAGACGAGTCGCCCTGAAGGCAGCATCAGCAAGATGCCACCGGCGACCACCACTGATGGGCTCAGCGATACTTGGGCAATGAAACACAGCACGGCCACGATCGTGACAATGAAGGAACTGATGGCTGTGACGAAGAAGTCCGGCACACGCCACCGCCCCATGACCCGGGCAACTTGTCCGGCCAGCAGGATGGTCAGCAACGCAACCAGCATGCCAAGAAGTGTTCCACCGATGACACCAACCACGGCGGCGGCAAACACCGCTTCGGCCAGTGACACCATCCAGCGAGGGAACGGCTTGGGTTTTTTGACGATGACATCTAGCCGGCGGGCTGCCTCATCCCGGGTGACTCCGCCGCTGGCAATGTCGGTCACGAGTTCGTGGATCTCCACAAGTCCCGCGTAGTTGTTGGTCCAGGACCGCACAACACGCAGGAGCGTGATGGGTACGGCGTCTCGTGGCGCATAGTTGATGATGACCGACTGGTTGGTGATGTCGACCTCGATATTGCGCAGTCCAAGGGCCGCTGTGACGGCAATGATGCTGGTCTCAACTTCCAGGGCACCTGCGCCATACCGGAACATGGTCTCGGCCAGACGCAGGGCAAAGTCGATGGTCTTGCGCGCGGATTCCTCGGCCGTCCCCACCTGGATGGTGAAGTTGGCGTAAGGACTGCCCGCGAGCCGATCCACGATGTTCATGGGCGCCGTGGGCGGCGTCTCACCCTGGACAAGTTTGCGCAGCACACTGCGCGCAGCCTTGTTGGGGCGTCCGGCAGCCACAATGGGGATCATGCCCACATCGTCGTAGTTGCGGCTGCTGGGGCTGTTGCTCATTCTGCTCCCTGTGGACGAGTCCTTACTTCGTTGGACGGCAGGATCTGCTGCCGTCCAACGCTCTGGAACTGTGCCGTTGATTTCTTAGTAGAACTGCTTTCCTGTGCGGCGGGTGTACAGCTGGCGGAACACCCGTTCGCCGGCCATAGACCACAATTTATACCGCATGGGGCTGAGCACCAGGTCGTAGCAACCTACAAAGTCGGTGACTGTCTTGGAGAAGCTGGTCTTGAACAAACCCAGTCCGTGGTGCGGGTGGGTGGGATCCTTGAGCCTGTCCGAGGGCGGCGTGCCGCAGAAATCATACTGCTGGGCCCCCAAATCCTTCATGTCGTTGATGGCCACCCATTGCACCAGATGCGAGTCCCCGTACTGGTTGCGCTTTTGCAGCGAGCCGCCGTCCTTATAGGTGGCCTTGGCACCGTAGTTGATGACAAACGCACCCACAGAGGCCACACCGTCTTCAAATACAAAGTAGAAATGTCCCTGGCCGCGTGTTGTGAACTCGGTCCAGAATTGGCGGTAGTAGTCAAAGTCACGGGCCGTGCTGGTGGACTTGGCCGTGATGGTGCCAACCATGAGCTCGTACATGGTTTGCATGGTCGCTTCGGTGGGGTCCATCCGGACCACCTCGACCTCTTCGCGGATAGCGCGGCGCACGGCGTTGCGGCCGCGCGAATGTAGTTTGCGCAGCAGTTCGTTGGGCTCCGGCGAGATATCCAGCAGGGCCGTGTTGTCGTTCGGCTGCAAGTCCGGGACCTTCACCAAACCGGCGCCAAGGAGCACAGCGTGGGCGGCTTCCGAGGACACGATGTCAGGTTCAATCTTGGCTGCGAAGACGTTGAGCTTCGCGCGCTTTGCGAACGCCCGCAAGGCACCCAGCATGGGCGGAATCTGCGCCACATCGCTCACATCCGGCCCCTTGATGAGGTACCAGAGCTTGCCCAAAACGGGGAAGGACTTTTGCAGGACCAGGTTGTAACTGGTGAAGTCGGGGCCCTCGAACGCTAGGAATTGGGTATCCCAGCCGTAGTTTTTCTTGACGGCCGCGAAGGCAGCAGACTGCAGCAGATTGCCACCGTTGGGGTTGGCCGTGACCAGCGTGTCCCACTGGTCAATCTCGTCGGCAGTGGCAAATCGGGCGATAAATTCTGGCAAGAGACCCTCAATTACGTTGGCAGTTGTTCGCTGCATTTAGTCTAGCGGGGAAGAATCTCACAGCCCATTCACAGCCCCACCATAATGTCCTCATCGAACCCCGTCAGAAGATTGCTTTTGAACGATCGCTGTTAGTGCGGTCACTTAGTTGGGAGCAATTTATGAGTGTGGTGTCCCGAAGCATGGGCAACGCCTTCCGCAACAAAATCCGGACCAGCGCCGTGGTGGTCATTCTGGCTGTTGCCATTGGTTTAGCTCTGTCGATGTTGGTTGCCAATCAGGCGGTTGCCAGCAAAGTTGGTGCGTTGAAAGCCTCTGTGGGCAACAACCTCACAGTGAACCCAGCCGGTTCACGCGGCGGTTTAGGTGGCGGGGAGCCCTTGACGACGGCGGATCTCACCAAGGCCGCCGCCGTGGAGCACGTGACCAACGTGACCGGCTCGCTGAGCGTTCGGTTGAGCAATGCTGCCGCGGCTACTGCCACCACCGGAACGGAAACCGCACCGGGATCCGGCGGCGGAACAGCCCCTGGCGGTCCCGGCGGTGGCGGAGGCTTTGGAGCCAGCGGCACCACCAGCCTGGAATCGGCTGTGGAGCCGGGTTCTCTGGGCCAACGCAACAACAGCAACGGCAGCGGCAGCGGAGAAAGTACAGCCGCGGCTCCCCCGACTTTCAGTATTCCCGTTCAGGCCACGGGCGTTTCCGCCTCCACAACAGCCACCGGCGCCGCCATCAAACTCACCAGCGGCGCCCAGCTCACCGACTTTGACGCGGCCTCCACACAGGCCTTGGTGGGCACAACTCTCGCCACCAAAAACAAGTTGACAGTGGGTTCAACTTTCACCGTGCAGGACCGGACAATGAAGGTCACGGGCATCTTCGACGCTGGTACGGAGTTCGACAACAACGCCATCTACCTGCCCCTAGCGGCAACCCAAACCCTGACCGATCAGGCCGATCAGCTGAGCAGCTTCGCGGTCACCGTGGACAGCATTGAGAATATGGCCTTGACACAAACAGCACTGACTGCGGCCCTGGGCGCCGACAAGGTTGATGTCACCTCGGGCTCCGCCAACTTGGACTCGGCCATCACCTCTCTAGGCAGCGTGCAGAACATTTCACTCATTGCCTTCATCGCCTCACTCGTGACGGCTGGGCTGATCGTGCTGCTGATCATGATCATGGTGGTGCGAGAACGTCGCCGTGAAATTGGCGTCCTCAAAGCCATCGGTGCCTCCAATCGCACCATTGGAGCGCAGTTCGTGATCGAGGCCCTGGTTCTTGTTGTCATGGGGTCCGTGGTGGGCGCCGTGGTGGCGACCTTCAGCAGCAACCCGATTGTCAATGCACTGGTCGCCGGAAACACAGCCACCACAGCCACCACGGCAGGGGCGGCCCAAAGCGGGGCAGGCCCAGGCGGCGGATTCGGAGGAGGCGAGGGGTTCACACGTACTCGCGGTGCGTTCGCCGGGGCCGAGCAGCTCATTGGCACCATCAGCACGTCCTTAGGCTGGCAAACCCTGGTGTTTGGGGTGGCAGGCATTTTGCTCATCGCGGCGCTCGGCGCCCTCATCCCCGCATTGCTGACAGCCAAGGTACGTCCCATCGAAGTTCTGCGAGGAGAGTAAGCGATGCTAACAGTGAGCGATGTGGTCAAGACCTTCAATACAGGCGATCACACCATCAAGCCCGTCAACGGAGTCAGTTTCAGCCTGGAACAAGGCAGCTTTGCGGCCATTCTGGGTAAGAGCGGCAGCGGCAAGAGTACTTTACTCTCACTGCTGGGCGCCTTGGACAAGGCAACGTCAGGGGACGTCGTGGTGGACGGGGTGAACATTTCCACCCTTCCCGACAGTAGGCTCACGGCCTACAGGCGTGATGACATTGGCTTCGTATTTCAGGCTTATCACCTCATCCCTAACCTGTCCGCCAAGGAAAACGTCATGCTGCCCATGGAGTTTGCCGGCGTATCCCACGCGGAGCGAAGCAAACGGTCAGCCGAGCTGTTAAACCAGGTGGGACTGACGGAGGAGATGCATTCTCGCAAGGCCAATAGGCTCTCCGGGGGTATGCAGCAGCGTGTGGCCATCGCCCGGGCCCTGGCGAACAATCCAAAGCTAATCCTGGCCGATGAACCCACGGGAAACTTGGATGATGAAACCGGCGAGCTGATCATCGCCCTGCTGCGCCGGCTGGCACACGAGAAGAAGACGACCATCCTGGTGGTCACTCATGATCAGGCTCTGGCCGCCCAGACGGACAGGAAGTTCCGCTTGGCCCGCGGCAAAATAACCGAGGACAGCAAGACCCCTTAAACATCTGTGTCGCAGTTGTTGCACGTCGAACAACCTTAATTGGTTGCTCGCGGTGCAACAACTGCGACACAGATGGTGGGTGCGCGTTGCTTACTTGCGCGGCGCAGGAGCTTCCGCTGCAGACTCTTCTGAGGCAACGGCGTCGTACTGCACTGCTGCCTCAAACTCAGCCATCCCCTCGGGGCTGACGTCTAGAATAATCTCGCGGTCGGCCTTGGTTTCCAGGGGCACTTCCTTCACGAAGCACAACACAATTGCTGCCAGAACGGCCAGCGGCACCATCCACAGGAAGACGGGGATCAAAGCCTCGTTGTAGGACTCAATAACCAGCGCCTTGATGGGCGGCGGCAGACTGTTGACCAGATGCGGGGTGAACGAGTTGGCCCCGCCACCGCCCGTACCACCCGGAAGCTTCTCGGAAACCAGTTCGTGCAGCCGGGTGGCGAAAACCGAACCAACCACGGCTGAGCCCAGCGTGGCACCCACCTGACGGAAGTAGTTCTGCCCGGCCGTTGCCGTTCCCACAAGCTTCAGCGGGAAGGAGTTCTGCGCCACCAGGGTCAGGATCTGCATGCTGGCACCCAGGCCGATGCCCATGACGCCCAAGTAGATGCAGATGACGTAGATGGGGGTGCCCACGGAGATAGTGGCCAGCAACATCAGCGCCACTGCCAGGATCAGCGAACCAACAATGGGCGACACCTTGTAGCGGCCCGTCTTGGAGACGCGGCGACCAACAACTATGGAGACAACCAAGAGGCAGGCCATCATGGGGATCATCAACAGCCCGGCCTCCGTGGCCGAGTAGCCGGTGGCCATCTGCAGGTATGTGGGCATGTAGCCGATAGCACCAAACATGGCGATGCCCGTGAGCAGCCCGGCAATGGTGGTCAGGTTGAAGTTGCGGTTCTTGAACAGGCCCATGGGCATGACAGGTTCGGAGACGCGCAGTTCCACCACCACAAAGAGCACGGCCGTGATAACTGCCGCGATGGCCAGGCCAATGATTTCAGGCGAATTCCAGTCGTACTGCGAGCCACCCCAGGTACCCACAAGCACAATCGCCGTTGTGGCGAGGGCAATGAGCATCATGCCCAGGTAGTCGATCTTCGGGCGCGTGGCGTGCACCTTGCGCGGCACATGCAGAAGGAAGACGGTGGCGAGAATGGCCAGCACGGCCAGCGGAACGTTCATCCAGAATGTCCAGCGCCAGCCGGGCCCCTCCGTGAGCCCGCCGCCAATGAGTGGTCCGGCCACCGAGGAGAACGCGAAGACGCCGCCCATGATGCCCATGTATTTGCCGCGTTCGCGGGCCGGGACAACGTCGGCGATGGTGGCCTGCGAGAGGATCATCAAGCCACCGCCACCGAGGCCCTGAACCACGCGGGCCACGATCAAGGTGTTCATGTCCGGCGCCAGTGCACCAATCACCGAGCCCACCATGAAAATGGAGATCGCAAACAGCAACATGGGCTTGCGGCCCAGCAGGTCGCCCAATTTGCCGTAGACGGGCATCATGACGGTGGAGGCCAGGATGAAGGCTGTGATGATCCACGCCATGTGTTCGACGCCGGACAGCTCACCAACAATGGTGGGCAGCGCACTGGAAAGCACTGTCTGGTTCAGTGAGGCCAACAGCATGGTGACCATCAGGCCAACGAACAACAGTACGATGCTGCGCTTATTGCCGGTGTCGCCCGGCGTTTCAACTATGGGTTGTGTGCTCATAGGGTTGCTTTGATTGCCTTTCGAAAAATTTCAATGGATTCATCCACGACTTTGGTGTCACCGGCAGAAACTGAACCGGGATCGCGGGAAAAGGCGAAGCGCATGGCTGTGCTGGCCATCATGAGTAGGGCACGGGCGCCATCACGGCCCCCTGGAAGTCCGGCCTGCTCAAATTCGGGGTCAGACTCGTCATAGCGGTCCACGAGGATCGACTCGACCAGCCGTTCGGAGGCGGAAACGTACTCGATGACATTGCGCGCCAGTTCCGGATACTTGCCCCGCAACTCCTTGCGTCGCTCGGTTTGTGATGCTTCCGGGAACATGGAGCGGACCACGGTGACTATCAGTCGCACGGTCCGGCTGAAAAGGTCCTCGTCGCCATCGAGCCGGAATCTGGCCACCGCCTCATCCGAAAGGGTTGGCGGCTGGGTGCCCATGATGGCGTCTTCCTTCGTGGCGAAGTAATTGAAGAACGTCCGCTTGGAAATCCCCGCGGCATCGGCAATGGCCTCGACAGTTGCCTTGGTCAGCCCCTCTTCAAGGGCCAGGCCCGAGGCCTTGTCATGAATCAACGCCCAGGTGTCCAGACGATTCCGTTCACGGAGCGGCACAGCTATTTTTTGCATAACTACAGTTTATGCACTCAAGCAAACTTTGCACAAGTGCAAAGTTTATAGTGATGCATGTTTTGTATCACGCCAGTTCCCCGAACGGACACTTGGTGCCGATCCTTTTCGCGAACATCGGCACCAAGTGTACGTTCGGTCACGCCCTTTCGGGCCGCCAGCCACGGGCCCTCAGGGCAGCGGCAACCTTGGCCACCACTGCCGACCGATCCCCACGTAAATCCTCGAGTGAAATGCGAACCTCATCCCAGCCCAGCGCCCGGCTGGTTTCCAGCCGGCGGATATCACGTTGATATTGCCCCGGGGAGTTGTGGTGTCCGCCGTCGTATTGCAGGCTGATCCTGTACGCCCGGTAGGCCCCGTCCGGCCAAACTTGCGGGACGCCGTGGCCATCACGAACCACAACGTTCAATTCAGGTTCGGGAAGCCCGGCCCCTACAAGGGCCAGGCGCATGGACGACTCCGGCGGCGAATCCGCACCGACGCGGATCAGCGCCAGGGCGGCCCTGGCAACGCGGACGCCTCGCATTCCTGGATGCCTGGCGACAACCCGAACCAAATCCTCGGGACTGCAAATTGGCAAACGGGGAACGGGAAAATCAGCCCCGTGGGTGCACACCAGATGATCGCCGGCAGCCACAAGATCCTCGACGGAAAGGCAGCTGGCAAGATCCAACCACGTGCGCGCCGGACTCGTGAGCCGAACGCCGTAGAGCTCGCAGACCTCGCCTTCCGCCATCGTGAGCCGGTGCCCCACCACATTCACCCTCCGAGGCTTGGCCGCTGCCGGGGGATTTGCCAGATGGATCCTCCAGTCGTTGTCCAACCAGGGCGGAAGTGGAATCTGCCACAACTGCGCGGCCGAATGGTGGCTCAGGACAGCCCGCGGGTGAGCCTCAGTGTAGGCGGCCAGGGCTGCTGCACCTTGTAGCGGAACCCCGGCCGGGACACGGATTCCGCGCGAAACGTTGATCAGATCCCCAGCACGGGTACGCCCCCGCGGCACACCGGCGTCATCCGAGGCCCGTGTTGTAAATGACCTCCGGTACAGATGTTGGGGCAGCTGAATCCGGCGCATAGGCCAATTCTTCCCCCGAAATTAGCCTACTTCCGGGTTATCCACAGTCCACTTACGTTTCCCCCGCCGAACGTACATTTGATGCCGATACTTCTCGAAAACATCGGCATCAAATGTACGTTCGGACTCAGTCCTCGTGGGGGCGCAGCCAGGTGAACTTGGGTGTTTCCTTGGCCAGAAATGCTGCGACACCAATTGCGGCGTCAGCACTGATGGCCATCTGGCCCTGCCAATAGGCACTTAATTCATCGACCTCGGTTGAGCCGGCACTGATCGCATTGACCAAGGCCTTGTGCCCATGTGCGGAGAACTGCGAGCGCGCCGAAAGGTGGAGGGCAAAGTCGTTGACCGCCTCCCAGAAGGTGTCTGCGGCGAGGATCTTAGTTGCCAGGCCCAACCGCAAGGCTTCCTGGGCGTTGACGAAGTCGCCACTGAAGAGCAGGTACTTGGCCGTGGCCGGGCCGGTCAGTTGCACCAGGCGCCTGATGCCGGAGAGGGGGTAGACGATCCCGATCTTGGCCGGGGTGATGCCGTAGGTGGCCCGCTCGGAGGCCAACCTGATGTCGCAGGCGCCAGCGATCTGCCAGCCGCCGCCCACACAGTAGCCGTCGATCGCGGCGATGGTTGGTTTCCGAAAGCGGGCCAGGGCGTTCTCTGCCACCGTAATGTCGCCGCCGTCGCTCTGCCCTGTGGCGGGGTCGTGGAGGATCCTTTCCACGGAGGCAATGTCGGCGCCGGCCGAAAAGTGGTCTCCGGCCCCGCGCACCACTACTACCTTGACGGAATCGTCGGCATCGAGCTGCGCCAGCAGGTCCTCGAATTGCTGCCACATTTCCTGGGTGATGGCGTTGCGCATCCGGGGATTGTCCATGATGAGCATGGCCACCGGCCCGAACCGTTCAATTCGCAGCATGCTGGCCGACCTCCGCCGGCGCAGCCAGCACGATTCCCGCCTCAACCAAACCCGCTATCTGCTCCTGGGTGAGCGACAAAGCCGCGAGGACCGCAGCGGTGTCCTCACCCAACGACGGCGGGGCCTTGCGAATGCGCGGCGCCTGCCGGTTCACCGAAATCGGTCCCCGAACCAGGGGCAGCTCCGTGCCGTCGGCCCGGTGCACGGTCTCCACCATGTTCAGTGAGCGGACCTGCTCGTCGGCGAAGGCTTGTTGGTAGTTATAGATGGGTCCGGCCGGAATGGCTGCAGAGCGTAGGAGCGGCAGCCACTCGGCAGCGCTCCTACCGGCCAGCAGGGCTTCCAGCTCACCTTTCAGAACGGCCTCATTGGCGTGGCGAATTTTCCCCGTGGCGTACTCGGGGCGCTCCACCAGTTCCGGGGCACCGAGCAGAGCACACAACTGCTGCCACTGCTTTTCGTTACCCACGGCGATGATGACGGGAATATCCGCCGTGGCGAACACCCCGTACGGTGTCAGCGCGGGGTGGGTGTTGCCCAGCGGGACGGGAACCTCGCCCGTGCTGAGGTACTTTTGGCTCTGGAATGCACCCAGCGCCAGCCCTGTCTCCAGGAGCGAGGTGGACACCTCCATTCCAGCACCCGTCCTAGCCCGGCCCACAAGTGCCGCGGCAATGGCCAACGCGGTGTTGATGCCGGAGACCATGTCAATCATGGGCACTCCCACCCGGTACATGTGCTCCGCGTCGGGCCCCGTCACGGACATCAACCCGCTCATGCCCTGCGCAACCTGGTCCAGCCCGGGCGCCTGCGACAGCGGGCCGGTGGCACCGAAGCCGCTGACCGAGGCCAGGATCAGCTCCGGCTTGGCGGCACGCAGGTCCTCGGGGTCCAGCCCCATGGTGGCGAGCACCCCTGGCCGGAAGTTTTCAACCACGACGTCGGCGCTCATCGCCAGCTTCCACAGCAGCTCCCGCCCTGGTTGGCTGTAGAAATCGATGGCGATCGACTCCTTGCCCCTGTTGGCCGAATCAAAGTACAAGCTGTGATCGTTCTCGAACGGCGGCCATGCCCGGCTGGAGTCCCCGCCCTTGATGCTTTCGGCCTTGATGACCGTGGCACCCAGATCCGACAGCAACGCCGTGGAATACGGCCCGGCCAGCGCCCGGCTGAGGTCAAGGATGCGAATGCCTTCCAGTGGCAACCCCTGCTGGCTACCCATTGGGCACCCCGCGCAGGCGGACGTTGATCTGCTTGGTCTGGGTGAACCCGGCCAGCATGCCTTCCAGGGACACTTCCCGGCCCATGCCGCTTTGCTTGTAACCGCCATACGACTGGCCCACCACTTGGCCGCCGCCTTGATTGACCTGCACCCACCCGGCCTCAACCTGATGGGCCGTGTTCAGTGCGTCGTCGAGATTGTGGCTCCAGACATAGGCGGCCAGGCCATAGTTGGAATCGTTGGCCATGCGAATAACATCGGCGGTGTTTTTCCACGGAATAGCCACCAGAACGGGGCCAAAGATCTCCTCCTGGGCCAGCCGAAAATCGTTCTTCACGCCACTGAACACAGTAGGCAGGTGGTAGTAGCCCTCGGTCAGCGCACCCTCGGTGGGAGCACTTCCGCCGAGCACGGCCTTCATCCCGACGGTGGCGCGGCCCTCGTCGAGGTAGCCGGTGATGGATGCGTGTTGCTTGGCATTGATGATGGCGCCCATATCGCTGGCCTCATCCATCGGATCGCCGACCTTCAGGGCGCCGAGCTTGGCACTGAGTCGCGTCAGCACGTCGTCGTAAATGTCTTCGTGGAGGAACAGCCGCGAGCCGGCGGTGCAGCTTTGGCCTTGGCGGGTGAAGCGCGAGGCGAGCAGCAGACCATCTAGGAGTTCGTCGTCGACCGCGTCTGGGAAGACGATTGAGGGATTCTTCCCGCCCAATTCCAGCGACATGTGCGCCAGTCGCGCCCCGGCAGTGGCCGCCACCCCGCGACCTACCTCGGTGGAACCGGTAAAGGAGACCTTGTCCACGCCCGGGTGGTGTGCCAGCGCTTCACCGATGATGGAGCCTCGCCCGGTCATGGCATTGACGACGCCGGCCGGCAGGTGTTTGTTGCAAACTTCCGCGAGCAGCAAGATGGTGAGCGGGGCGTCGTCGGCGGCCTTCATGATGACGGTGTTGCCCGCGGCCAGGGCGGCGGGGATCTTGAACGCGGTGATCATGAGCGGCGAGTTCCACGGCAGGATCGCCGCGACAACACCCAGGGGCTCGAGCCGCGTGTACTGCAACTGGTTCTCGCCTGCGGGAAGTGTGGTGCCCTTGACCTCCCCGGCAATTCCGGCAAAGTAGCGGAACATCGAGACCATGGTGGTGGCTTCGGGGCGGGCCTGGGTGCGCAGGGCGTTGCCCGTGTCCAGCGCCGTCAGCTTGGCGAATTCCTCGATGCGTACCTCGAGCTCGTCGGCGATGGCGAGCAGGGCCTTCGCGCGGCCGGTGAAGTGCTGGGCACGCCACGCAGGGAACGCGGCCCGGGCTGCCGCAACGGCCCGGTCCACATCGGCCACGGTGCTGGCAGGGACGCGGGCGATGACAGTTTCGCGGTGCGCGGGGTTCTCCACATCCCGCCATTGGCCGCTGGCCGAGGCCACTTCCTCGCCACCAATCCACATGGGCCAGTCACGAACAGCTGGCATTGTTTGAATCTCTGTCATGGCGTTTCCTTATCCGATTGCTGTGGCGGGGGTCTTGAGGGAACCATCCACGAGGGAGACAATCTGGCTGCAGTCCTTGCCGCCTTGGCCTTCATCGATGAGCCGCTGGAACAGCTGCTGCACGTGCTCGCCAATCTCCAACGGGGTGTCGGTGCTGCGTGCGGCCGCGATGGCTAGACCGATGTCCTTATTGGCGAGTTCGGCCGTGAATGAAGGTGCGAAATCGTTGTTGGCTGCCGAGGTGGGCACCACACCGGCCAGCGGGTACCAGGTGCGCAGTGCCCAACTGTCCCCCGAGGAGACGGAGGCAATATCCCAGAAGACCTGCTTATCCAGGCCCAGACGATCTGCCAGCACGGCACCTTCGGCGGTGGACGCAAGATTGATGAACAGCATCAGGTTGTTGCAGATTTTGGCGGCCTGGCCCGTGGTGGCCGCGCCCGTGGGGATGATGTTTGTCGCCATGGGCTCGATGTAGGCGGATGCATCGGCCACGGCGCCACTCTCGCCGCCGATCATGAAGGTGAGCGTTCCAGCAGCCGCGCCGCTCATCCCACCCGAGACAGGGGCGTCAACAAAGCGGAAGCCAGCGGCAGCAGCGGCGTCGTGCACGGCCTGGGCGGACTCGATGTCAATGGTGGAGGAATCAATCAGGAGCGTTTCCTTGGCCGCGTGGGCCAGGATGCCGCCGTCGCCAAAATAGACGGCCCGGACGTGATCGCCCTTGGGAAGCATGGAGAAGACGACGTCGGCGCCCCCGACGGCGTGGGAGATCGAGTCCGCGGGGATGACGCCCTTGGCGACTGCCGCATCGAGGGCAGCCGTGCTCAGGTCAAAGCCGCGCACCGTGTGACCCGCCTTGACCAAATTAGCCGTCATGGGTCCGCCCATGTTGCCCAAACCAATCCATGCCACAACCGCCATGATGAAAGCTCCTTTGCTTACGTTTCCCATTATGTCCCAGGGCCGGCGCTTAGCCAGATATGACCAGCATCACATCCTGCTAGAGTGCAAACAAGACATATAAAAGCAGAGTGCATGTGCATAAATGCAGACTCGGCGGCGCTACATCTAGATAAGGAGCGGATCCATGGTGGATTTCAAGAGGTTCCCCAGTCCTGACGACCTGCTCATCCTTCTCACGGTGGCAAGGCTGGGGCGCTTTACCGCCGTTGCGGACGCCCTGAACACCACGCACACCACCGTCTCGCGCCGAATTTTGGCACTGGACAAGCAGATGGGCGGGCGAACGCTGGAGCGAACCCCACAAGGGTGGGAATTAACGGACCTGGGCCGGGCCGCAGTGGCCGCCGCCGAGGGCATTGAACAAAGCCTGAGCTCCCTCACCACTGGCCTGCGAGACGGTGTGGATATCATTTCCGGAGTGGTCCGGGTCAGCACCTCCGACGGTTTCGGCGCCCGCATTGCCACACCTGCCCTGATTCGGCTACAAAAGAAGCATCCCCGGCTGCGGGTTGAATTGCTCAGTTCCACCCGACGACTGAGCCAAAACCGTTCCGGCGTGGATATTGAGGTGGTCCCGGGCAGCGTCGAGGCGGGGCGGACCGAGACCGTCCTGCTCACCGATTATGCGCTGCGGCTGTACGCCGGATCGGACTATGCCGCCGAGCACGAGATGCCAAAAACAGTGGCCGAGCTTGCGGACCACCCGTTCATCTCCTATGTGGATTCAACGCTTCAAGTCTCCGAATTGGCCCTACAGCGCGATGCCCTCCCGGCAGGTTCGGCGGTGTTCCAATCGACGAGCGTGTTTGCCCAAGTTGAGGCCGTGTGGGCCAACGGCGGGATCGCCATGATTGCCGCGTTCATGGTCCACGGCCATGAGGGATTTGTGCGCGTACTTCCGGATCAGGTGGAGCAGATAGTGCAATATTGGGCTGCGGCCCGGCCCGAGTCGATGCGGTCGCCCGCGGTGCAGGCTGTCCTGGCGGCCTTCAAGCAGGAAACCCGGCGGATGAAGGGCCAGTTACTACCAGAGTGAGCGGCGCCGGACCGCAACAACTGCAGGAGCGTCTGGAAATAGTGCCCCGTAACTGCAGGAGCGTCTGGTTAAGAAGGACGACGGCGGGAGGTCGCCTTTGGTGAAAAGACTGCCTCCCGCCGGGGTGCTTTGGGGGCACCCACCGACGCTCGCGCACTTCCGGGGCGTTTTTTGCGAACCCTCGCTCATGTCCGGGTGAAGGGAAAGGGTGAACGCTTGTTCATTACGCCGCCCAGCCGCCATCCATGGCGTAGGAGGACCCGGTGACCATGGCCGCCTGATCGGAGGCCAGCCACGCAACGAGCCCGGCGATCTCTTCGGGTTCGATGAGGCGCTTAATGGCATTCTTGGCCAGCATGATCTCCCCCAACACTTGATCCTCGGGAATCCCGTGGCTGGCCGCCTGATCGGCAATCTGCCCTTCCACCATGGGTGTCCGAACATAGCCAGGATTGACGCAATTGCTCGTGACTCCGCGCACGCCACCTTCCCTGGCCGTGACCTTTGAGAGGCCTTCAAGTCCGTGTTTGGCTGCCACATAAGCCGATTTGAAAGCCGAGGCGCGCAGCCCGTGAATGGATGACATATTGATGATTCGGCCATGGCCTTGCTGGTACATATGTGGCAAGGCTGCCCGAATCAGCAGGAACGGGACCTCCAACATGATGGTGGTGATGCGCCGAAAGGCGGCCGGATCAAAGTCTTCAATGGGAGCGATGGTCTGAATTCCGGCATTGTTGACCAAGATATCCACCTCAAGCGTCAACGATTCCAGCGCCGCGGTATTGAGCAGGTCCACCTCCCATGATTCCCCGCCCACCTCGGCTGCAATGGCGGCAGCGGCCTCGCCGTCACGGTCTGCCACGATGACATGAGCGCCCTGGGCCGCGAGCGCCCGTGCGCAGGCGGCCCCCAAACCGCCTGCGCCACCAGTGATCAACGCCCGGCGCCCAAGCAGTGAATCAGCGATAGGTCCAGCTACGCTCACGCCCTAGCCAACCTTTGTTGCGGTCTTCGCCGCGGCGGCACGGCCCAGGGCCAGCGTTCCGGCAGCATCGGCGTCGTCAATGTCCTGCAGGGAAACACCCTTGGTTTCCTTGAGGAACACGACGGCGACGGCGGTCACCATGCAGGCGCCGAGCAGGTACAGGGCCACGGGGACGGAGGACTTGTAGTGTTCCACGAGCCCTGTAGCGATGAAGGGCGCCATGGAACCGGCCACGATCGAGGTGACCTGGTAGCCCAGCGAAACTCCGGAATACCGCATGCGGGTGGGGAACATTTCGGCCATGATGGCGGGCTGGCCAGCGTACATAAGCGCATGGAACAACAACCCAATGGTGACGGCGGCAAGGATCATGAAATTGTCCTTGGTGTCCATCATGGGGAAGGCGAAAAAGCCCCAGGTGGCACCGGTGATGGCGCCGAGCATGTACGTTGGCCGGCGGCCGATCGCGTCGGAAAGCCTACCGACCAGCGGGACAACAACAAAGTGGATGGCGTGCGCCACGAGCAGCAACAGGAGGATGCGCGAGGTGTCGATGTCGACGATGATCTTCAGGTACGTAATGGAGAAGGTGACAACAAGGTAGTACAGAATGTTTTCGGCGAAGCGCAGTCCCATGGCGGTGAACACACCCCGGGGATAGCGGCGGAGCACTTCCAGCACACCGTAACCGGCCTTGGGGTTCTCCTCGATGTGCTCGCGGGCTTCGAGGAAGATGGGGGCGTCACTGACCTTGGTGCGGATGTAGTAACCGATCAAGACGATCACGGCCGAGAGCCAGAAGGCCACGCGCCATCCCCAGCCAAGGAACGCGGCTTCGCTGAGCACGGAGGCCAACGTCAGCAAGACGCCAGTGGCCAGCAGATTTCCGAGCGGGACGGCCGACTGCGGCCAGGACGACCAGAATCCGCGAGACTTGTTGGGGCTGTGCTCGGCGACCAGCAGCACGGCCCCGCCCCACTCGCCGCCCACCGCAAAGCCTTGGATGAAGCGCAATCCCACCAGAAGCGCCGGCGCCCAATAGCCAACCTGAGCAAAGCTGGGCAGGCACCCCATGAGGAACGTGGAAACGCCAACAAGGATGATGCTCAGTTGAAGGAGGTTCTTGCGGCCGAACTTGTCGCCGAAGTGGCCAAACACGATTCCGCCGATGGGCCGGGCAACGAAGCCGACGGCGTAGGTCAGGAATCCTGCCATAATCCCGTCGAGCTCGGAGCCGGAGTTCGGGAAGAACATCTTTCCAAACACTAGGCTGACGGCCGTGGCGTAGAGGAAGAACTCATACCATTCCACCACCGTGCCTGCCATGGACGCCGCGACAACTTTGCGCAGCCCCGATTCCTTCGCCGTCTGTGATGACCCAGCCCGTGATGATCCAGCCTGTGAACTCATGTTTGCTCCTCCGCGCCGGGGCGCGCTTGTCGACATTGACAATGGGGCCAGCCCGCCTGAAGTGTGATCCACTTCACGAGCGCTGGTTTTTACCGAGTATGTCAGGGTCCACAAAGGAACATCAATGACCATTAGCGCAGAGTCGGTGCGCATTAATGCACAGTGGAGGCGGTCAGGTTGTCGAACTATCAGGCCGGCATCCCCGCCCGCAAGAGAGCATCAATCAGGCCGAATACAGCCCGTTCAACCAGGCGCCCCACGCCTCGCCGGCAGCTTCGGCATCCGCTCCCTCGGCGAAAAGGTGGACAGTCATGCCCACCACGGCACCGAAGGCATTGCGGCCAAAGAAGCGGATCATGGCGTCTTCGGTGCGCAGCCCCACGAAATTTTCATCGAGGTAGTCAACCACGGCATCCACCGTGCCGAGCCCCGCAATGGCGACGCTGACGTGTCCACCGGCTCCGCCGTCGTCAATCCCCAAGGCATGCTTGACGGCAACGAACGCCTCAGGCGAACCGGATGCGGCCGGCCCCTGAACATCGGCGAATTCCGCCTGCTTGCCGGAGAAATACTTCACGTACTGCCCCAGCGTGTGGAGATAGAAGGCGGTGTGCTTCGCGGCGCCGTCGTACTGGTTGTCCCAGTCCTCGAAGAACACTCCGCTGTGCACGTACCGCAACCAGGAGGTTCCGTCGGCCAGCTCGGAGATGTCAAAGTCGAGTTGGTTGAAGAAGCCACCCTCACCGTCCATGCGGTTGGAGTAGCGGTGCGGCGGCTCCCACACGGTCACGGTGCTACCAAACGGGCCGGCGCCGCCGAGTTTCAGCTCGATCTCCATGGGCCACATCCAGCCCGAGGTTCCGCCGGTCGCTGCGTCGAAGACCTGGGCCGGGGTACCGTCAACCTCGGTCTCGTGCACGATCTTGAATTCCTTGGCCATCATGACTCCTTGAGTTGTGTATCTACGGTTACTTTGACGCTTGGGTGAAGTGCGACGACGAGACGGTGTTTGCGCCCGCCCGTCGCTGATCCGCTGTGGTACTTTTGCGCCAGCTGCGCCGTGCTGGCCGCGAGTTCGGCTACAAACGCGGCACGGTCGGCCGCCGTGGCGAAGGTGATTTCACCGTCTAGAGCGAAGGTGGCGAGGCGTTGATTGGCGCGATCGGCACCAGTGATGAGTGTGCCAACATCCTTGACCAACTGGGCCGCTACGGCCAACATCCACCGCGCGGAGAGCCTGTTGGGTTCGTATGCGGGATCTGGCGCCACTTCGGGAAGTGCGGCCGGAGAAATTACATAGGAACGAGCCGTGGCACCCATGATCCGCTCGGTGACATTGCCCCGGCGCTTCTCGTCCACCAGGGTGACCAGGCCGTGAAGTTCCAGCATCTTCAGGTGGTAGTTGACCTTCTGCCGCGGCAGCCCCATCCGTGCAGCCACGCTTGCCGCCGATGCGGGCACGCGTAATTCCGCAAGCAACCTGGCCCGAATGGGATCCAGCGTGGCCTCGGCAGCCGCGGCGTTCTCGATCACTGCAACGTCCAACATAGTCCAAGCATCTCACCGACAAATTAATTTGTCCAGTGACAATTTCTGGGGTCCACTTTCACCACGGAACCGCAGCGATGGTCAATCAGAGAAGGTGAACAACCGGCGCACCACGCGGCCGTCGGCGAGCGCATCTAGGCCCTCGTTGATCTCGGTCAGTGGCTTGGTGTCGGTGTGCAGCAGCTCAATGGGCAGGCGACCATCCCGCCACATTTGGATATAGGCCGGGATATCTCGGGCCGGATCTGCATCTCCCATATATGAGCCAATGAGCCGCTTGCCCGTGCCGGCAAATTGCAGCGCCTGCACGTTGAGCATCTGATCCGGGTGCGGCAGCCCCACCGAGACGAGGGCGCCGCCGCGATCCAGCAGACCAAGGCAGGCCTCCATGACCTTGGCGCTCCCGACGGCCTCGATGGCCACATCCACTCCAAAACCAGTATGTGCGGCCACCAGCTCGGCAGCCTCGGCCGGGGACCCGGCGAAGTGCGCGCCGCATTGCAAGGCCAACGCCTGCTTTTCCTGTAGCGGATCGATCGCTATGACGGTGGCGTACGGAATCTGCACGGCGGCCATGACGGCGGAAAGACCCACAGCCCCCATGCCAAACACAATCACGGACTGCCCCGGGGCGACCTTGGCGGAGTGGACCACGGCACCGATTCCGGTGAGGGCGGCGCAACCGAACATGGCAGCGATATCCAGCGGGACGTCGTTGTCAATCACCACCACTGATTCGCGGGCCACTACCGCGTATTCGGAGAACGCAGATACGCCCAGGTGGTGGTTGATCCGCTCCCCCGACGCCGAGCGCAGGATCGCCTCGCCGTGCAGCAGATCTCCTGTGCCGTTGACCTCGGCACCTCGATGACACAGGGCTGGCCGGCCGCTCGCGCACGCCTTGCAACTGCCGCAGCTGGGGACGAAGACCAGGACCACGCGGTCTCCACGCTTGATGCCCTCAACAGAAGGCCCGACGCCGGACACGGTTCCGCTGGCCTCGTGCCCCAGGGCCATCGGAAGTGGGCGGACGCGGGAACCGTTGATGACCGAAAGGTCGGAGTGGCACAGGCTTGCGCGCTCTATCTTGACCAGCACCTCGCCCGCACGCGGAACGGGAATTGGCAGCTGCTCAAGTACGAGCGGCGCACTGTCCACATAGGGCCGTCCGGCGTCGGCGGTTCGGAGAATGGCGCTGGTCATCATCGTTGATTCAGTCATCCGTGGATCCTTCGAAGGTTTCAATGCGCTGAGCCGCCTAAGCTAGACCGCTTAAGCAATGCCTTGGCCCAGCCCGATGGTTTTGAAGTGATCATACTTGCAGTGGGCGGCGAGGCCTGCGGCATGCCCGGACCACTCTGCTCCGAAATACAAGCAATGACGTATCAAAATCTATCGTTTAACGATATATTGTTACTGATAGTCAACCGAAGGAGTCCCGATGGGAAAATCGCTCATTCGCACCCTGAGGGTCGTGCTGGCCCTAGTCCTCGCTGGGTCGCTGTTCGTTCAGGTAGTCATGGTTCCGCTGCTGTCAGTTGATCTGGAAGAATCCGACGCCGCCCTGGCCGCGGTCCGCATCCCGCTCCTTGTCATTGTCCTGCTGGGAATAGTGTCGGTCCAGATTGCCCTGGTTTGCGTCTGGCGGTTGTTGTCCATGGTGCGGCGCGGCACCGTCTTTTCCCGGGGCGCGTTCCTCTACGTGGATATCATCATGGGCGCCATTGCTGCCGCGTCACTTCTGACATTTGGCTTCGGCGCTGCGCTGGCACCGGGAGAGGAAGTAGCTCCCGGCGTGGTGCTGTTGATCGGCGGTGCGGGGCTGTTGATCGCCTGCGTAGCCTTGATTGTGCTGGTCCTGCGGGTGCTGTTGGCCCAGGCCGTGGCCCGGGACGCCGAGGCGAGCAAACTGCAGGCAGAAATCGATGAGGTCATCTGATGGCCATCATCGTTGACATTGACGTCATGCTGGCCAGACGAAAAATGGCTGTCGGTACCCTCGCGGAGCTGATCGGGATCACGCCGGCAAACCTGGCCGTCCTGAAAAACGGCCGGGCCAAGGCCGTTCGATTCACAACCCTTGAAGCCCTGTGCGCGGCCTTGGAATGCCAGCCCGGGGACATACTGCGATGGGAGCCCGACGGCGCACCTGGGACAACAGGTGGCACCGCCGCTGGCTGAGCTACTTTCGGGACCGCGGTGGGCTTATGCCGCGTCATGATCCGTTTCCAGGATATGGACCAAACGCTCGAGTGCTTCATCGGCTCCGGGCCCTTCAGCGCGGAGGACCACCACATCGCCGTGCGCTGCGCCGAGGCTCATGAGCGACAAGATGCTATCGGCATCCATCGCGTCCTCGGCCGGCTCACCTTCCATGGCGATCGTCACCTCAAGATCAAGCTCGGCCACGGCTGCGGTGAAAATGGCTGCGGGGCGGGCGTGGAGGCCAACGCTGCTGGCAATGGTTGCGGTACGTTCTGACATTTAGTGCTCCTTGGTTGTTGGAAAACAGGTGGTGAAAACCGTTGAAAATTACAAACCCAGCTCGTCCAGAATGGGCAGGCCGGCACGGACGGCGGCGCGTGCTGCGGTCGCCGATGGTGCAGCCAGTGCCGTAAAGGCCAAGTGTCGGGCCTGATCCAGCGTGACCGTAGCCAGCACAGCGGAGACGGCGGCCAGCGCGCGTGCGCTCATCGACAACGTCGCCACGCCAAGCCCCACAAGTACGACGGCGAGGGCCGGATCCGCTGCTGCCTCACCGCAGACACCCACGGGCTTGGGAAGTCCGGTAGCGCTGCTGGCGAGGGCAGCGCCGTCGGCCGTCAGTTTCACGAGCTGCAGCACGGCTGGCTGCCAGGGATTGTTGAGGGCAGCCAGTGGACCAAGCTGCCGGTCGGCGGCCATGGCGTATTGGGTGAGATCGTTGGTTCCCAGGGATGCGAAGGCTACTTCCCGCAGCACGGTGGCGGCGGTCAGCGCGGCAGAGGGAACTTCCACCATGACCCCGGCAGTCTTGAGCCCGGCCGCGACACACAGCGCGGCAAAGTCAGCCGCCTCATCCGCCGTCGAAATCATGGGCGCCATGACCCAGACCTCGGCCTGATGCGCGGCTTCGGCGGCCGCGATGGCCTGCAGCTGACGCTCGAGAACGCCGGGCGAGGTCAGATCGGTGCGGTAGCCGCGGACACCCAGCGCGGGGTTGGGCTCATCGGCGTTGGTCAAGAACGGCAGTGGCTTGTCGGCGCCGGCGTCCAGGGTTCGAACAACCACCTTCTTACCCGGGAACGCGGCGAAAACTGCCCCATAGGCGGCAATTTGTTCCTCCACTGTGGGCTCTTCATCGCGGTCAAGGAAGCAGAATTCGGTGCGAAGTAGCC
Organism: Specibacter sp.; assembly: GCA_046714315.1. Lineage (GTDB taxonomy): Bacteria > Actinomycetota > Actinomycetes > Actinomycetales > Micrococcaceae > Specibacter. The sequence goes on along the minus strand of JBKKBD010000135.1, from coordinate 1,061 downwards.
CCACACCTTCGGCGCCGGCGGCCGCAGCCTTGATGGCATCCGACCCGGTGCCCACGTTGGCAAGGAGCGGGATTCGGAAGCCGTCGGCCAAAACGTTGGCGCCGTTGAAGGCCGTGAGTGTGGACGCTTGGGCGGCCCACGCTGCTGCGGCCACGATCAGCTCGGCATCAGGTTCCGTCGTGATGGAACCCGCTGCACCGTCCACGTAAACTTCCGTGCCCTCGGCAATTTCCTCAACGCCAGGGGCTGCAACCACGGCGGGCAGGCCCAGCGCACGGGCCAAAATGGCGGTATGGGACTGCGGGCCACCGCTGGAGGTGATGAGGGCGATGATCTTGGCCGGATCCAAGGTGGCGGTATCGGCCGGAGCCAGGTCCTCGGCAGCCAGAATGAACGGTACGTCAGAGACCGGGATGCCGGGGGCGGGAAGTCCGCGAAGCTCCGAGACGATGCGGGCCCGGACGTCAAGAACGTCAGCAACACGCTCGGCCATGTAGCCGCCAAGGGCCTTGAGCTTTTCGGCCACACCGTCGCCTGCTTCCCAGATGGCGCGTTCCGCAGTGCGTGCACCACCTGACGTTTCCGGGGAGAGCATCTTGATGGCCGACTTCACGAGCATGGGGTCGGCGGCCATCAACGCCGTGGCTGCCAGCTCTTCCTTGCCTTCGCCCTCCAGCGTGGCAGCGCGCGCCAGCAGTTCGGCCTTGACTGCCTGGGCCGCATCCTTGATGCGCTGCCCTTGCTCCGCAACGTTCACGTCCGCGCGCACGGCCACATTGGCACGAGGTTCCTGCACCTGCTTGGGCATCTGACGCACCTGGCCAACAACGCGGCCCGGAGCAACACCTACACCTGAAAATTGCTGCTTGATCACGGGAATCAGGACCTCGTTGTTCATTTCTTCTCCTTGGGTGAATACCAAACCACACTGTTTTGGCCAATAAAAAAGGACCCGAACAAGGAGCGATGGTTCGCTCTATGATCGGATCCTGCCTAGTTGCCCAGTTACATATCCTTGGATAAGTGTGCGCAGTTTCTGTGACCTTCGTCAAATCCGTAGC
>JBKKBD010000134.1:0-8770 GCA_046714315.1 Specibacter sp. | reverse complement strand
AGCGGCATGGCATCGGTGACGATGGTCCCCGTCAACGTGCTGACGGGGTGCAGGTAGGGGCGCGGAGACAGTGTCCCGGCGAGCTTTTCGCCGCTGATTTCGCGGGCCACAACCTTGCCGGAAAGCTTGATGGCGTCCGTCGCTTGGGCGGGCCGCGCCCAAGGCGCGCCAATTTCACTGAAGGTGGCTTGCGCCGACGTCGCCCTTTGAATCCATGCGGAGATGTCCGCAACAACGGGGTGCGCAGCCAGGCCCTCGCCGACCCATTCAATGTGCTCGGCAGAGATTCGGTGCGGGTCCTCGGCGGTGCGCACGGCCTCGAGGACGCTCATGAAGGCGCCGCTGTTTTCCAGCGAACTCAGCAGCGGTGTGCCGTCCTTTCGATGCGCCAGAAGGTTCTCCAGCAGGTCCGTTCGGCCAAAGGCCCGCTTCGTGGAGTTGCCGTCGACTGTCAGTTCCAGGATGTCCGCGGTGTAGTGGAAAACGGCAGTCCCCAATGTTCCGTGGACGGTGACAAACGGTTCCGTCTGTTCCGGGGCGCACACCGTGAGCGCGCTGACGACGGCGGGACCTGCCTTGGGCGTGATCCGCACGGCGGAGGTATCGTCACCTTCGATGTCGTGGGCGCGGTAGAGGTCCGTTTCCACGGTTTCGATGGCGTCGGCCGAAAGAATCCCGGCGATCCGAAGGGCCGTGGCGATGGAGTGCGCCAGAGGATTGGTGGTAACGCCGTCCACCACATCAACACCGTCGATGGTGCGCTTGCCGGCCCATCGGGAGCGCTGGTAGTAGGCCTTATCCCGCAGCCACGTGCCCGTGGCTGAGTAGCCGCGAATGGTGCCAAGGGTGCCGTCGGAAATCTTCTCCGCCAGGGCAGGTAGGGCAAGTGAACCCAGCGACTGGAAGCCGATTTGGACGGCCCTGCCTGCGGCTTGGGCAGCAGCACGCAGTTCATGGAATTGAGCCATGGAGGCAGCTGTGGGTTTCTCCAGATAGACGTCGGCTCCCGCAGCCAAGGCTGCAAGGCCCAGGGATGCGTGAGTCTGAATGGGTGTGGCGACGATGACCACATCCGGTGCGGTGCCGGCGGCAAGCAGTGTCTCCAGGTTGTTGAAGATGCGTACGTCCGCCGACAGTTGATCTGGCGCAGGCGGATTGGGATCGGCCACGGCCACCAGCTGCAGGGCACCTGCCCGCGCCAACCGGTCAAGGTTGGCCAAGTGGTGCGCGCCAAAGCCGTGCACACCCACTAACGCGATGCGTGGCAGTTGCGTTGAGGAGGGGAGCGGGGCTGCCACTTCAGGGAGCTGTGCCGTGCGTTCCATGGAGGAGTCCAATCTATCCGAGCATCATTGCGGGGTTTGCCTCTATGCTACTCGGCAAGCGCTTTCCTAGCGTAATTTTAGTGGGTGGAGCTCCTCTGTCCGGCGGCTGGTCTACGGGCCGGCCGCCGGACGGAGGAGGTTCAGATGGCGATGGCCGCCGTCATTTCCTCGACGGCCTTCCCTGCGGCCTCGGCAGGAGTCTGGCGTTTGAACATGACCTCGGAGGCGTACCGCTTGATGATGTCTTCCATGGCGCCTCCGCCTTGGGGGACGCCCGGCGGGACAGGGCCGAGTTGATCCTTGATGCCATCGATGAATTCGATGACCCGCACATCGGCTGGCTTCATCTTTTCAGCCACGGCTGCCCTGACCACGGTGCTGGTGGGTACGCCGCGGTCACCCAGCAGGGCCTCGCCTGCTGCCGTGCTGTTGGCAAGGAAATTAATGAGTTTCGCGGCCGCTTCTGAATTTTTGCTTCTCGAGGAAGCAGACCAGAACTGGGATGCCTTGTACCAAAGCTTGGCGTCTGCCGCCTTGCCCGTCAGGGTGGGGTAGTTCAGCAGGACCAGCTCGGTGCCGGCGGCACTTTCAAGAGCCGGCAGCTGGTTTGACCACCAGAAGGACATGGCGGCCTTGCCTGTTGCCGTAGAGCTTTGGTCCAGTGGCGAAGCCTGCTCCTCAATAACCTGGGATGCAGGCGGGATTGCCTTGGCCTCGCCGAGCTCCACGAGGAACGCCAGCCATCCGTCCATGTCCTCCGGTGTAAATCCAAGGCCGCCTTCGGGTGTGTAAAAGTCCTTGTCCCGCTGCCGCAACCAGACGCACAGGGATGCTTGGTCGCCGCTGTATGCGGTGGAGCCAAAGGCGCCGTCCTTGGACTTCGCAGTGACCTCCGCGGCGATTCGCTTGTAGTCTTCCCAGGTCCACGTCTTGTCGTCCGGCAGCTCAACGCCGGCATCCTTGAAAACCTTGGGGTTGGCAACGATCGTGGCCGCGTTGATGCCTGCGGGGATGCCCGTCAGGCCGTCAGAGCTCTCGCCTGCCTTGAGGACGTCGGCCACGAGGTTGGTGGTGTCCACCGTCTGCTTGGAAAGGTCCAGCAGGGCGCCGCGGGATGAGTATTCCGAGATGTACTTTTCGTCCATCTGCAAGACGTCCGGGGCATCGTTTCCGGCAGTCTGGGTGGCCAGCTTGTCCCAGTAGCCGCTCCAGTCGCCGTATTCGGCTTTGACCTTGATTCCGGGATTTTCCTTCTCGAAGGCAGCGATGGCCGCGGTAGTCACCTTGACACGCGTATCCGATCCCCACCAGCTGAAACGGATCTCAACCTGGCCGTCCGCATTCGTGGCGGGGGCACCTGACCCGCAAGCAGCGAGGGCCAGGGACACGGTGGTTGCCACTGCTGCGCCACCCAACAACCGGTGGAATCCCCTGCGGGTCATGGGGGTTTCCAAGGCGGAAAGAGCTGAATTCTTTGAGGAGTTTGACACTGAATAATCCAATCTACGTTGACTGATTCTTGTGGTGGGCTTGCCGTGATTGCAGTACTAGTTGGTGATTTACAGCTGTTGCCTGCTGCGACTGCCGAATTCGGCAGTCGCCACCGTCCAGGCGCGGGCCTGGTCTGTGAGCGTGATGCCCAATCCCGGGCGGGTAGGTACCAGCATGCGGCCGTCCTTGGTTTCCAGCCGCTCGTTGAACAACGGCTCCAGCCAGTCAAAGTGCTCCACCCAGGGTTCCCGTGGGTAGGCAGCCGCCAGATGCAGGTGGATCTCCATGGCGAAATGCGGAGCCAGGTCGAGCCCACTGTGATCCGCCAAAGCTGCGAGTTTCAGGAATTGGGTAATGCCGCCGATCCGAGGGGCGTCGGGCTGAATGATGTCCGCCGCTTTGTGGCGGATCAGCTCCCAGTGTTCGGCCACACTGGCCAGCATTTCGCCCGTGGCGATGGGCGTGTCCAGCGACGCAGCGAGGGCGCCGTGGCCCTCGGCGTCGTAGGCGTCGAGGGGTTCCTCGATCCAAGCAAGGTTGTATTCCTCCAGAATTCGGCCCATGCGTTGGGCCGTGGCCCGGTCCCACTGCTGGTTCGCATCAACCATGAGCGGGACGGAACCGCCAAGCCGTTCGTGGACGGCGGCCACCCGGGCCAGGTCAACGGCGGAATCGGGATGCCCCACCTTGATCTTGATTCCGCCGATGCCGTTGGCAACCGTTGCGTCCGTGTTGTCCAGCACTTGCTCCAGAGGGGTGTGCAGGAAGCCTCCGGAGGTGTTGTAGCAGCGGACGGAATCACGGTGTGCGCCCAGCAGTTTGGCCAAAGGAAGGCTGGCCCGCTTCGCTTTCAGGTCCCACAGGGCGATGTCCATGGAGGCGATGGCCTGGGTGGCGAGGCCGGAGCGGCCAACCGAGGCGCCGGCCCACGCCAGCTTGGTCCACAGTCTTTGGATGTCGTTCGCGTCCTCGCCGAGAAGCTCTCCGGCAATTTCCTTGGCATGGGCAAACTGGCCGGGGCCGCCGGCCCTCTTTGAATAGCTGAAGCCAATTCCTTCGGCCCCATCGGCGGTACGAATCTCGGTGAAGAGGAAGATGACCTCCGTCATGGGCTTCTGACGGCCCGTGAAGACCTTGGCGTCGCTGACCGGGACGGTCAGTGGCAATGCAATCGAAGACAACTTGAGCCATTCGATCCGGCTGCCCAATTTCACGTCCCGGGTTGTTTTTGAGGGTGCTGCGGTCACAGGCATAACGGTCCCTTCAAGAAGTGAGAAAACGTTTTCTCGGTTTATCCTAGAGTAATGTGATGCGACTAACAAGGCGGGCTATGGTGACGTTCGATGTCCTCCAGCGCCCGGTCCGAAGACTCGGCTACTTTCGCGCCGAATCCAGCATTCCTTGAGCCTCGGCAACAAAAGCGTTCGCCGCTTGCTCGGGCGAAGACTTGTCGAAGAGCACGTCCGCCGTATGGCGGATGATGGCGTCCTGCATGCCGCTCGCTCCGACAGGCGGGATGGGCGGTGCCACGGTGATGTCGGCCTTGATGTCCGCGAGAAATTTCACGACTGTCGCATCCGCAGGCTTGAGGCTGGGGGCGATGGCCGTGAGGACGGCGCTATTAGTTGGAATGCCACGATCGGTCAGGAGAATCTTCCCGGCGTCCACACTATTGAGCAGGTAGTCAATAAAGGTTGCGGCTTCCTTTGGATGCTTGGACTGCGAGGAAACTGCCCAATACATGGTGGGCTTGTAGTACATGCCGTTTTCTTTGGCCACCCCGGTCAAGCTTGGGGCGCGCAACATCTTGATTTCACTGCCAGTTGCACTTTCCAAAGAGGCAAGCTGGTTGGTCCAACTCCAGCCCATGGCGAGACGGTTGGTGCCAAAGAGGCTACTCTCAAGGCTTGCCGAGGCATCTTCGCTGTTGATGCTGGCCGGAGGGCTGGCCTTTTGGTCCCGCTGCAGCTTTAGCTGCTCCCAAAATTTTGCAGCCGTCTCAGTTTTGAAACCCAGCCGGCCATCATCTGTGTACAGCTGTTCGCCGTGTTGGCCTAGCCAGATGATCAGGCTTGACTCATTGTTGCCATAGGACGCGCCGTAAAGTTTGCCCTTGCCCGCGTCGGTAATTTTGGTGGCCAGTTTTACGTAATCGTCCCAGGTCCAGGTGAGATCGTCGGGAAGTTCAACGCCTGCTTCCTTGAAAACGGCCGTGTTGGCCATGACAACCAACGCGTTTTGACCAGTGCTAAAGCCGTATTGCTTGCCGGAGTACTCGCCGGTGGCCAAGGCACCCTTGTCTATCCCCGTGACATCGACGCCGAGCGTTGACAGGTCCGCCAACGCGCCACGACCGCCATATTCGGCAATGTACTTCTGGTCCATCTGGATGATGTCAGGAGAGTCCTTGCCTGCCGTCACGGTGGCCAATTTGTCCCAGTAACTGGCCCAATCACCTGGTCGGGGATCGATCTTGATGCCGGGGTTTGCTTTGGTAAACGCTGCTGTCGCCTCGTTGGTCTGGGCGTTGAGGAACTCATTGCCCCACCACGCAAAGCCTAGGGTGACGCTTCCGTCCGCAGCCTGTTCGCCGGCCTTGCCGCAGCCGGTGGCCAGCAATCCTACGGCGGCGGTGCCGAGGAGGAGCTGTCCGAACTGGCGCCTGTTGATCGTGGAACGCATTGTGCCTGCTTTCAGTTAAATGGTTTGGATGACGTGACGAGCTTGAGCATGAAAAGAAAGAACTAATGGGCGGCGCGCCAACCTTGGCCGGTCAACCAGGCCTCGCAGCGGTTGGTCCATTCGGCTGCGGGATGCCGGCCAGCTTCCCCGCTGTCGAGGGCCAGGCCCAAGCCGTGGCGTCCCTGAGGGAAAACGTGCAACTCGAAGGAAACATCGTGGCGTGCCAGCGCCGCCGCGTAGTCCAGTGAATTCTCCACCGGCACGGCGCCGTCGTCCGCGGTGTGCCACAGGAACGTCGGGGGAGTAGCAGCATCGAGCGCCAATTCAGCGGACAGCGCGCGCCGCAGGGCCCAGGGTGCCTCCGGGCCAAGGAGCGCATCCACGGATACTTGGTGGCAGTGCGAAACGAGGGAGATGACGGGGTAGGCCAAAATTGCAAGGTCCGGCCTATCGGCATTCGGTGCCGCGCCGGCACCGGTGCTGAGCGTTGCCGCCAGATGTCCTCCGGCAGAAAAACCCAAGACGCCAATGCGTGTGACTTCGATGGCGAGTCCGGATTCGCCTGACCGCAGCCACCGCAGGGTTTCTTGCGCGTCGTTCAACGGTGCCGGATGAAGCGCCTTGCCGGGGTAATCAGGGACGACGGCGTAGAACAGCACCACTGCGTTCAGACCCAAGGAATTGAGCCAACGAGCTACCGGTGCGCCCTCATGATCGGCCTGCCGGTGGTAGCCGCCGCCGGGCAGGACCATGAATACAGGCCGGCCGGCCAGTTCTTCGGGGCAGAAGGTTTCCACCCGTGGACGTCGGGTCATGAGCTGGCTCCGCTTCCGAGCGTGGTGCGTAAAAAATCAAAAACCTCTTGTTGCATCCCGGCTGAGAACCGGTGGCCAACAGGCCAAAACGTGCCGGTATAGGTGCCTGAGGCATGCAGATTATCCAGCAGTCTGTTGGCATCCCGCATACCCTGCGGCGGGAATAGCGGATCCTGAGAGGCATACTGCACCAAGAAGCTCTCCGCCGCAGCGAAGGCCGTGAACTCCGGCCATTCACCGAGCCGTCCCAGACCGGGCGTTTGTAGGAGCCAGGAGTGTGCATCCAAATACGCGGGAAAGAGTGAGCCAAAGGTTGTCATCATTGCCGTTACCGCGTAGCTGCGAATCGCGGGTGAGAGGGCGGCCAATACTAGCGCCCGCCCGCCTCCACCGGAGAACCCGAAGCAGCCCAGCCGTGAAGGGTCGACGCCGGGGAGTGAGGCCAATACGCCGAGGGCGGCCAGATCGTCGTGGGCCACCATTCCGGCAAAGCTTGTACCCATCAGCCCGGCGGCCTTAGCAACCGTATCCTCGTGAAATGCAGCGGCCGCGTTGTACGCCTCTGCCGGGCCGGGAACATGGACCTCTTCGCGCCACTGGGCCTGCCTCCCGGCCAGGGCATCGGCCGTCCGCCATGGCGGCACATCTAGGGTGAAACGACGGCTGCCCCATGCAAACGTGTCATGGGCCAAGACCGCGAAGCCTTCCCTGGCCAGCTCAGTTGCCGCTGCTCGGCCGTCATAAAGATCGTGCCGGGCGGGGTCCGTTTCGGCGCCCGGCTCGAAACGGCCATCAGGGAATTCGACCAAACGGCTGGCGCCGGTGTATTTATCGCCAGCATGGCAATGGAGAGCCAGCGCGCCCGGAAGAAGTCCGGTGGCACCCGCCGGCCGGACCAGCCAGGCGCGCGTTTCGGGCCCAAAGCCCAACTGCCAGCTGAGTGCGGTGGTGGTGACGCCGTCGTGCGTTTCCTCCCATGGCGTTGCCACCTCAATGGCGGCCGGGGGCGAGGGAACACCCAAAGCATCCGCCAACCGCTGGGAGCGGGGCGGCACCGTGGCCGGGCCACTGCTGCGGACATAACCGGGCCAGTCTTCGTAACCGGGGATGGCACTGGGCCGGGCGGAGGGGTCCACGGTGGCCTTTCGATGAGGAGGCCGGGCGCCTGAGAGGGATCAGGCACCCGGCAGCGGGGGAGGAGAGCTACTTGTCCAGATTTAGATTGACTTCTTCGATGAACTTCTTGGCAGCATCCGCCGGAGTTGTCTTTTCAAAGAGAACATCGGTCATGTTGCGGTTCAAGATCTCCAAGGTAGCCGAGGACCCGGCGGGGAACGGCAGTGGCGGGGTCAGCTTCATCTCCGTAACGCGGTCAAGATATGCGGCTTCCTTTTGCTGGTTATCCTTCAGTAACGGGATGACGGTGGCGCGGACGTCAAGGTTGGCCGGCATGCCGCGGTCACTCTTAATCAGCTTTCCGGCCTCCTCGCTATTGACCAGATAGTTGACGAACTTTGCCGCGGCGGCCGTGTTTTCGGACTTGGCTGAGATGCCGTACTCCATGGAGGAACGCAGCCACGCGCCGCCGGTAGGGGTTTCGCCCGGCATCTTCATCATGACCAGCTCGTTGCCTGAATAAGAATTCATTTGGTTGCTCCAGGAAATCTTCATCCCCTGTTTGCCCTGACCAATGAGTGTCTGTTCCGGCTGTGCCGATCCGTCCTCGACCACCTGGGACGCGGAGGGTGATCCGGCGGACTTTTGCAGATCCAAGTTCATTTGCATCCAGTCCGCGACGCGGGCTTCGCTGATGCCTACCTTGGTGCCATCATCGGCATACAGCGGCTCTCCGCCTTGGCGGGCCCAGACGGCGAGGAAGGAGTCATTCGCCATGGGCGTGGTGCCGAAGGTGCCCTTGGGGGAGTCCTTGGTGATCTTGGTGGACAGCTCCTTGTAGTCCTCCCACGTCCAGGATTCATCATCGGGAAGTTCGACGCCAGCCGCCTTGAACACTGCCGGGTCAACCACCATGGACATTGAATTTACGCCAGCTGTGATGGTGTACTGCTTGCCCTCGATCTGGCCAAGTTCCACGGTGCCCGGGGCAAACTTGGAGGTGTCAATCTGATCCTTGACCTTTTCCAGGTCCAACAGAACGCCACGGCTGGAATATTCACTGGGGTACGAGCCGCTCATGGCCAATACGTCCGGGGTGTCGCCGCCGGCAACCTGGGTGGCCATCTTGTCCCAGTAGGCGCTGAACTCGGTGTTTTCACCCTTGACCTTGATCCCGGGGTTCTCCGCCTCAAAGGCCTTGATGACGTCAAAAGTCGCTTTGGCTCGGGACTCGTTCCCCCACCATGCAAATCGAATGGTCACGGGATCATCGGCGGTTCCGACCTTTTCCGTGGAGCCGGAGGCCCCGCAGCCGGTTAATAGCAGCGACGCCGCGACGAG
>JBKKBD010000133.1:0-8690 GCA_046714315.1 Specibacter sp. | reverse complement strand
GTGTTCACGTTCGTGTTGTCAGCAGCGTTATCAGCGGTGTTCGTTGCCGTGTTCACGTCAGTGTTAACGTTCGTGTTTTCAGCAGAGTTAACCGCAGTATTCACAGCCGTGTTTACATCGGTGTTCTCAGCAGCGTTATCAGCGGTGTTCGTTGCCGTGTTCACGTCAGTGTTCACAGCCGTGTTGTCAGCCGAGTTAACCGCAGTGTTCACAGCCGTGTTTACATCGGTGTTCTCAGCAGCGTTATCAGCGGTGTTGGTTGCCGTGTTCACGTCAGTGTTTACAGCCGTGTTGTCAGCTGAGTTAACCGCAGTGTTCACGTTCGTGTTGTCAGCTGAGTTAACCGCCGTGTTCACGTTCGTGTTGTCAGCAGAGTTAACCGCAGTGTTTACAGTCGTGTTGTCAGCCGAGTTAACCGCAGTATTTACAGTCGTGTTGTCAGCCGAGTTAACCGCAGTATTTACAGTCGTGTTTTCAGCCGAGTTAACCGCAGTATTTACAGTCGTGTTGTCAGCAGAGTTAACCGCAGTATTCACGCCAGTGTTGACGGCGGTGTTCACAGCAGTATTCACGGAGGTGTTGACCGTGGTGTTGACTGCAGTGTTGTCCGCTGTTCCATCATCGTTAGTGACTGCCAACGGGGTCGATGCCTCGTCGCCAGCAACCGTACTGCCTTCTACAGAGTAGTTGGTGCCGGCAACGGTATCCGCAGGCACTGTCAAGTTGGCGTTGATTTCACCGGTTGGGCTTGACGTCACTACGACAGGTGCCCCAACGGGGTTACCTGCTCCATCAACGAGCTGAACAGTGACGTCAGTGCTTCCGGGCCAATTGGCGCCGGTGATGACTGTGGTTCCACCATCCTGAACGGTGCTGGGTGTTGCAATGATTGTCGGCAAATCGACAACCGGTTCATCCAATGCCCGAACAGTCGATGTGGCCAGGCTAACCTTGGCCGCATCTGTCAAGGGCAGTAGGGTCAACGTCAGCGCACTAACGGTGAATGACTCAGCGCCCAAAAGACCCGGAGTGGGCTGCTCGTTGATTGTGATCTGGACGAGGTCCGCAAGGATGCCATTAATGACCGGAGTAAGACCGGTCACCAAGGGTGTCACCGCACCGGAAAGCAACGTGCCAACACCGTCCAGAACGGGGTTAACCACTGCGCCAACGGCTGTCTTGATCAAAGGAAGAGCCACCGTGTTGAGCGCCACCGTCAAGGTTGTCTCAATGAGGCCCGCACCAAGTCCAGTCAGGTCCACGTCGACAGTCGGGGCCGATGCGTCGGTTCCGAGAAGCTGACCAAGTGAAGCATCAATCGTCGCCGTACCTCCGACGATTCCGGCTTCAACATTTGCCGTAACAACTAGGCGAATCGAGTTAATTGCATTTTTGATTTCCTGAGTGACGGTTGCCGTCAGGTCGTCAATTGCCAGCCCAAGTGCCGTAGTAACGGCTGCAAGCGTTGCAGCATTGATGACTTCAGTGTTGGGCGCCTGGCCGTTCAATCCGTTGGTTGCGTCAAAGGCCTTGGCGAGGTCAAGTGTAACGATGCCAGTACCGAGATTGATATTGACGATGCCATTGGGATCGGAAGCATTTTTGGTTATGAGGTTCGTCTTGACGCCATTCAACGCCGTATCAACGCCGTTGAGGCCGATAACGACGTCGCTGAGACCGATTCCAGCGAGGTTAAGGCCACCCAAAATCCCAGAAATCGTGCCAAGCAATGGGCTGTCGGTACCTGCAACGTCATTGAGCGTAACGCCGAGACCATCAACGACGTCTCCAACTGCCGTTGTCAAAACACCGACGGCGGGGCTTTCGATGTTGACCTTGGCATCGGCGACCAGGTACTCGGAGCTAACAGCTCCGGCATTCTCGGTTGCAGTGGAAGCGAGGGCACCAATTTCGAGGCTTAATTCGCGAACTATAGGGTCAGTCGCCGGGTCAAGTCCAAGCTGCGCAAGCAGGCTGGTCAGGTCAACCTTGGCATTGCCGGTCTTGCCACCTGCGTTGCCATCAAGGGCGATCGCACCGTCTTCACCCACGGCACCAGCGGCAGCAGTGGCTTCTGTAGCTGATGGAGCTGACGCGTAGCTGTTCAATACGCCCAACGCGCCCAAGTCGAGCAATCCACTGTTGGTTCCGTCGTTAAGCAAAGGCAACGACACCGAGCCAAGATCCAAGCCGAGTGCACCTAGCAGTGCCAGGTTGATCGGTTCTGCATTGGGTCCAAGGTCGCTTGGGTTGCCAGCAGCACTGGTTGCCACATCAAGCAGGTTAAGCGCGAGCAAATCAGTCGAGATGACTTGGCCCATGGCCTCTGAGTCATCAGTCGGCGCTGCGCTCGCGCCGCCCATGGACATAAAGACCATGCTGGCTGCGACACCGCCCGCCAAAACCTTTGAGCCCGTGCGGAGAGATCGGGTTCCCCGACCGCTTGCGCGGCTCCTTGTCTCTTGTTTCACTTTGATCCTTCCGGTTACTTTTCGAAAAGTAGGACGCACTATGGGCGCATCCACCACCGACGGTACAAAGTCAGGGGGTAACCTCAGTGGGATCAACCGGCTACTCTATTTAGCCAAACAGCTACGGCTTTATGGCCAATCGTCTAACATGGAGACGTTCCTGCCACGAATTCTTGGTGTTAAAAATGCAAATCCTCACTGCAGCCCCAACGATTGAGATAATTTCTTTCGCCTCTGTAATTCTTGAACCATTTAGCCAACTAGCTATTTGCAAACTAGCAAAAAGACCGCTTTCGAATATATCCATGGCCACCGGTGTTGGCAGTTACCGAATCGTTACATTGGTTAAATAGAAAGTGCCCGCCAAAGCGGGCACTTTCTCAAAACTACGTAACAACCTAAAATAACTTGCTTTTAGGTCAAAAGTGCGTCTACAAAGCTCTCTGCATCAAACGGGGCCAGATCGTCGGCGCCTTCACCCAGGCCCACCAGCTTCACGGGAACACCCAGCGTCTTCTGAATGGCGACAACAATGCCACCCTTCGCTGTACCGTCCAGCTTGGTCAGGACAATACCGGTGATGTTGACGACCTCGGCGAAAACCTTTGCCTGGGTCAAGCCGTTCTGCCCCGTGGTGGCATCCAGTACCAGCAGCACCTCATCAACCGTGGCCTGCTTCTCGATGACGCGCTTGACCTTGCCAAGCTCGTCCATCAAGCCGACCTTGTTCTGCAGGCGCCCGGCGGTGTCAATCATGACCACATCAACCTCCTGGTCGATGCCTGCCTTCACCGCCTCAAAGGCGACGGACGCCGGGTCTGCCCCATCGACGTCGGACTTCACAGTGGGCACACCCACACGCGCACCCCACGTGGCCAACTGCTCTGCGGCGGCGGCGCGGAAGGTGTCAGCCGCACCGAGCAGCACGTCTTTTTCCTCGGCGACCAGCACGCGGGCCAGCTTGCCGACCGTGGTGGTCTTGCCCACGCCATTGACGCCAACAACCATCAGCACGGCCGGGCGGTCCTCGTGACGCTCAATATTCAGCGTGCGGTCCATCGTCGGATCGACCAGCTTGATGAGTTCCTCGCGCAGCATCGCCTGCACGTGCTCAGGGCTCCGCACACCCAATACCTTCACGCGATCGCGCAACGTGTCCACAAGCTCCATGGTGGAATCCGTACCGATGTCCGCCAGAAGCAGCGTTTCCTCGACCTCGTCCCACACATTTTCATCGATTGTGTCGCGCGAAAGCAGCGCCAGCAGGCCCTTGCCCAGCGCATTGTTTGACTTGGAAAGACGCGCACGCAGGCGCACCAGGCGCCCCTCAACGGGAAGCGGGGTTTCCAGCGACGGTGCTTCCGGAATGACTTCGGCCGTTTCAATGTCCGACGGCGGGACCTGCGATTCCGGGCGGTCCTCCACCAAGGTGCCGCCGCCTTGGGCGTCGGCGGTATCCAGCGGGGCCGGGTCATTAGCGTCACGCGGGCCGGTGTAGTTCTGACTGCTGCGGCGGGCCTTCAAGAAGACCGGAATGAGCCCGCCAATGACGGCGAGCCCAACAACAATGGACAGGATGATGGGGAGAAGATCGTTCACTCCCCCAGTCTCTCATGATGGCTGCGGGACACCGGATTCTGTCACCTTGTGACAAACTCTTAGCTGATGTCACTAACCAGCTCCGCTTCCCCCAGTTCCGCCAAACCGACTCCGGTGAAACTCCCCCGCGAGATCAAGGTGTTGGTCGCAGCCGCCTTCATGATCGCCATCGGCTTTGGCATTGTTGCCCCCGTGCTGCCGCAGTTCGCCCAAAGCTTTGATGTCAGCGTCACCGCGGCTGCCGTGGTGGTCAGCGCATTCGCTTTCACACGGCTGATGTTTGCCCCGCTCAGTGGTTGGCTCGTGGAGCGGATGGGCGAACGGCGCACCTATATATTGGGCATCCTGATTGTCGCTGCGTCCTCCGCCGCCTGCGCCTTTGCCCAAGACTATTGGCAACTGCTGGTGTACCGCGGGCTCGGCGGAATCGGCTCCACGATGTTCACCGTCGCTGCCATGGGGCTGCTGATTAGACTGGCTCCCCCTCAGGCCCGTGGACGGATTTCCAGCCTGTACGCCGGATCATTCCTATTGGGCAACATTGCCGGACCGGCCGTTGGCGGATTGTTGGCCGGTCTTGGCTTGCACCTGCCTTTCCTCGTCTACGCCGCCGCGCTGGTATTGGTTGCGATTCTTGTGGCAACCATGCTGCCGGCCGTTGTCCCGTCCAAGGTTCGGTCCACTGCCGTCAAGGAGGTCCTGCCACTGCGCACAGCTCTGGCTCTGCCGGCCTACCGAGCGGTGCTGACATCGGGCTTTGCCAATGGCTGGTCGGCTTTCGGCATCCGCATGGCGCTCGTTCCCTTGTTCGCCACGGCGGCTCTGGGCGCGGGACCGGAAGTTGCCGGTATCTCCCTGGCTGTCTTCGCCATAGGAACCGGTGTAGCCCTGACTTTCTCGGGAAAGCTGACGGACTCATGGGGCCGCAAGCCCATGATTCTGGCCGGCTTGGCCGTCAACGGCATTGCCATGGGCGTCCTGGGATTCACCGGCAACGAGTTTTGGTTCTTCGTTGTCTCCGCCATTGCCGGTCTCGGCAGCGGCCTCATGGGACCGGCCCAACAAGCCACCGTGGCGGACGTGATCGGCAATGAACGCTCCGGCGGCAAGGTCCTGGCAACGTTCCAGATGAGCTCGGACCTTGGCGCCATCATCGGACCCATCGCCGCTGGTTTCCTGGTGGACGCGTTCTCCTACGGACCGGCGTTCCTGATGGCCACGGCTGTCGCGCTTGTCAGTTTCCTGTTCTGGTTACCGGCCAAGGATACGAAACTGATCGGATCCGCTTAACCGCGCGGGCACGGTCAAACGAGGGGCAGTAATGTCCGCAGTCTTACCGGACTCATAGGGCCCGGCATCAATACCCACAACAATCATGCGTGAGCCCCCACAAGTGCCGGAGCCGATTGAACCCTGGCATACGCGCCTTTATAGAACAGCAGAGGTTCGGCTTCAGTCCGGGCTTCCAAGGCGTGCACGGAACCCACCACGATGGTGTGGTCACCGCCGTCGTACTCCTGGTGGAGCTCGCAGTCGATCCAGGCCAGGGCATCGTCCAAGACCGGGTTCCCAAGTGGCGAATCGGTGTAACCAACCCCAGCGAATTTGTCGGCCCCGGAGCGGGCAAATTGTGCCGAGAGGTGTTGGTGCTCGGCAGGCAGGATGTTGATGGTGAAACGGCCGGTGGCCCGTAGCAGCGGCCAGGTGGAGGACGTGCGGGCCGGGCTGAACGTCACCAGGGCCGGATCGAGTGACAGCGAGGCGAACGACTGGCACGTGAAGCCGGTGGGGCCCTCCGGAGTCGCTGCGGTGATGATGGTCAGACCTGTGGCGAAGTGGCCCAGTACGTTGCGCAGCTGGTGTGGGGTGACGGAGGGTTGGGGTGTCATGGCGCGTCCTTTCGTGGCTGTCCTGCAACAACATCACCTTGGCGGCGCCGGAAACAATACTGATGACACTCTCGGCAACACGGCTCAACGTCACTCAACATGAGGTGACGGGGCGTAACAAACCCGCCCAGTCAGGGCTACAGTTTTTGCACTATCAATTCCATGCGCAAATCAAGATCAAGCCGGACGTCGTCAAGGTCCCCCACCTCGATGACAGGAAGGGCGTGGGTGGCCGTCGCCGATCCACCTGTTCCGCGTTCCGGCAGGCCCAAGTTGCCTCGCAGCGTGCTGGCAGCATAGTCACTGGGGTACGCGGCACGGGCCTGGAGCTCCGGCACCAGGTGGTTCACGATATCGGCGAGTTCATCTGCAAACAGCCACGGCATGAGCGTGAACCCATCCACAGCCCCGGAGCGGGCAAAGTCCAGCAACAGATCTGCAACGCCTGCATAGGAACCGACGAACGCCCGCCCATCCCACACCGATTCAGGCAATTGCTCACGCATCCAGTCTGCCTTTTCGGCTGCCTCTTCGGCGGTGGGGGCCAGAACGAAAGTAGCTGACTGGATGATCTTGACATCATTGGCACCCCGTCCGGCATCCAGGCTGCGTGCAACCACATCCCGTCTGAACGCCAGGGCTTCCTCAAGACTCGCGGGTGCGGAAATGAACAGATCGACATACTCGACCGCTCTGGCGATATCTTTAGTCGATTCAGCATCGTGGATCACGACAGGACCGCGACGCAATTCCGGCTGGCGAAGCGCGCCAAGACCAACACTGTAGAGCTGGCCATCACGCTCGAAGGCGCCCAGCGTTTCCACCGGACCGCGAGGTTCCTCCCTATTCAGCGTTTCCCAAGTTCGTTGAGTGGATTCGACCAGACCGTGCCGCCCGTCAGCAGAGGCGATGCCTTCCTCATTCGCTTCGAGGGCCGCCTCCCCGTATACGGCGCCATCGGCGAGGATGTGCCACGCAGCGCGTCCGGCGGAAAGCTTGTCCAAGGACGCGATTCGGTGGGCAAGGTCTGCCGGGTCGTCATAGTTTGGAGCCGCTGCCGCAACCAAACCAATATTTGTGGTCACAGCTGCTAGGGCCGCCAGAAGCGTCGAAACATCGTTACTGCCGGACGGATCCGTCGCTGATACGGTTCCGGGATCTTCGCGAAGCCAATACCGTTCATCCAGGGTCAGCAGGGAGAACAAACCACGTTCGGCCGTCTGTGCCAAGGTGCGAAGCTCATCGAAACTCATTTCTGCGGCCGGCCCCAACAAACTCACCCCGAAATGCAGTTGGCCCGTTGGGGTGAATCCGGCCTGTGGTGCGTCGATGTTCTTCATGATGACTTTCTACTGGGGCGGTCAGGTGACCGGTTCTGCACGTGTTCGGCCGGGACGATTTTGGCCGGGACGGCTAGCGACTTCGTGTCTAGAGCGTTTCACAAGCCCGCGGTGACCATGTTGCACAGCGTAATATTCACTGGCCTCTTGGGGACCAAACCGCTGGTTTTACAGGCTCTTGCGGTGCCGTCGTATGTCCCGATGAGACGCCGCACGACGCACCATGAACCCGTGTATCTGCGCGTTTCCTGCGCTTTGGAACTGCCTTGCAGGCTGCCGGATAGTTACTGTCACCACAACAATCCATCATCAATTGGCAGAGGAAACCATGAAGCATCCCATCACCCAGTCAGCTCTTTCCATCGCTGTCGCCGCCTCCGCGCTCCTTGGCCTGGCCGCGTGCTCAGATCCGGGCGCCAGTGCGGCACCGGCCGCGGCAAACACCTCCGGCGCCAAGACCTTTAACTTGACGCCCAATCAAGACAGGGTGGCCGTTACCGAAGACCCGGCAGCAGCCGCACTGGTCCCGGCCGAGATCAAGAAGGACGGCAAGCTCACCGTTGCCGTCAGCCCGTTCGCTGCTCCCCTGGCCGTGTACGCCACGGACAATAAGACTCCGGTTGGCAACGAGGTGGACATTGCCGTTGCCCTGGCCCAGACTCTAGGTTTGGAGGCTGAGATCGTCCCCACCGCTTGGGCGGACTGGCCCCTGGGCGTGGCCTCCGGCAAGTACGAGGCCGCCCTCACGAATGTGACAGTCACCGAGGAACGCAAGCTCAAGTTCGACTTCGCCAGCTACCGTGAAGACAAACTTGGCTTCTACGCCAAGGAAGACAGCACCATTACAAAGGTGGAATCTGCACCGGACGTTGCCGGCAAGAAGGTCATTGTCGGTTCGGGCACCAACCAGGAGTCCATCTTGCTCGCGTGGAACAAGACCAATGTTGCCAATGGGCTGGCTCCCGTGGAGTTCCAGTACTACGACGATGATTCCGCCTCAACCCTGGCCCTGCAATCCGGCCGTGCAGACCTCACCTTCGGCCCCAACGCGACGTCCGCCTACAAGGCAGCAACCGACGGTAAGACCAAGCTTGTTGGACTCGTGGACGGCGGTTGGCCCTTGAAAGCAAGCATCGCCGCCACCACGTTGAAGGGTAACGGTCTGGCAGCTGCGGCGCAGGCCGGACTGAACCATCTCATCGCCGATGGCAGCTACGCCAAGATCCTGGAGAAGTGGGGACTGTCCAGCGAGGCCGTCAAGGAGTCCGAGCTGAACCCGCCCGGGTTGCCGGCAAGCTAAGTCCGCACCCAAGTACGACGGCGGGAGGTTCCCTTTTCATTCGAAAAGGGAACCTCCCGCCGTCGAGCGTTAAGCCAACCCAAACGCTCGC
>JBKKBD010000132.1:0-5704 GCA_046714315.1 Specibacter sp. | reverse complement strand
GGGACTGGACGCTTGACCAGCTCGCTGAGGCGGCGGGAGTCAGCCGTCGCATGCTGGTAAACGTGGAGCAGGGTTTGGCGAACCCGAGTGTCGGCACACTATTGCGGTTGTCCGATGCCTTGGGCGTGGGCCTCCCCTCCCTAGTCGAACCCCCTGCCCCGCGGCTGGCGAAGGTGACCCGCCACGGCCAAGGCGCCGTGCTCTGGCACGGTGAACACGGCGGCCAAGGTGTTCTGGTGGCAGGCACGGAATCTCCCGACGTCGTCGAGCTGTGGGATTGGACGCTGGCTCCGCAGGAGCGGCATGAGAGCGAGGCACACTCGGCCGGCACGCGAGAATTGCTGCACGTCCAGGAAGGCCGGATTACCGTTGAGGTTGATGGCTCCGCCCACGAACTCGGCCCCGGCGATGCTCTCACATTCCACGGCGACACCGCTCACGCCTATGAAAACCCAAGCAGTGACCCCGCCCGGTTCACACTGACGGTTTTTGAGCCTGGAGTTGGCAAAGTACGTAAAACGGAGAGCCCGAATGCTTGAGCCATCAACCCCCAGCCCGCTCCGTTCGCACGCGCAGCTAACGGACAGGAAGTTCGCATCATGAATTCGCAACGCACGACTGCGGGAATCCCGCCATGGTCACTGGCGATCGTCGCGATGCTGCTGATCCAGCTATCCAACGCCCTCTCGGTCACCGTGATCGCGGACGTTGGACCCGCCGGTACCGCATGGCTCAGAATGTGCTTCGGCACGGTGTTTCTCTGGCTCATCTCCAGGCCGCAGATTCGGTCAATCCGCCGGAAAGACATTCCAACGCTGCTGATACTTGGTCTCGTCACCGGCTTCATGACCACCTTCTTCCTCGCGGCAATCGAACGCATCCCACTTGGCACAGCCGTGGCGGTTGAGTTCCTCGGTCCCCTGGCGGTGGCGGCGATGACCAGCAAGAAGCGCGGTTCACTCATCTGGCCGTTGCTGGCCCTGGTCGGAGTGGTTCTGCTTACCGAGCCCTGGCACGGAAAGATCGACCTGATCGGCGTTGGCTTTGCGCTGGCCGCTGGTGCCTGCTGGGGCTTGTACAACGTGTTCACGCAACTTGTCGGCGATCGCTTCTCGGGCATCAGCGGCCTCTCGCTGACCATCCCCATCGCCGCGGCATTCACCACGATCGTGGGGCTCCCCCAAGTCGCCACCGGGAACGTCAACTGGCGGGTGCTGCTCCTGGCTGCGGGAATTGCACTGATTACGCCCGTCATCTCGTTCGGGCTGGAGATGCTCGCCCTGCGTCGCATGGCCCACGCCGCCTTCGGCACGCTGCTCGCCGTCGAACCTGCCTTCGGGGTAATTATTGGGCTGCTCGTATTGAGCCAATCCCCCTCGATGATGCAGATTGCGGGCATAGCACTCGTCGTTCTTGCTGGCGCGGCCGCACAGCGAAGCGGCAACCGCACTCCCAAGCTGGGCACTGTCGACGGCATTCAACCTGCCAACGAGACGATCTAACCGGCTCCCCCGAAAGAGAGCAACGCCGTCGACGAGCGTGCACGCATGGCACGTCTCACCGTCACGTTTCAAACGAAATCTACCCCCGCGATTTTTAGTTCGGTGCTCCTATCCGCGGCCATCAATGCGGGTGCCGGGTTTTATACGCTGAAGCATTTCCGTGATTCCCTCTGATCCACAAGAGCAGAACCTCCCCTAAGCGTTCCCTCACTTTCAGAAACCCCTATGGTTGGCCAATTCATGTGCCCTCTGGCTGCCGCTCTGAAAGAAGTAGTTGGTGGGGTGAATGGCAGCCGGCGAGCCAAACATGACGACGTTACTAAGTCAGTGACCAGGAGCGCTTAGAGAGCCCGAACCAGAAGCCGTCAATGGCAGTCTTGGCCTCAATGCCACCCGAAGCGTATGCAGCGCCAAGAGCTACATAGAGCGGGGCCCAGTGCTCCGAGCGCGGGTGCGCCTCACGGGCGGCCGGGGCCTTGTGCAGGAAGTCCAGAATTGAATCAACGTCTCCACCAGCCATGGCCTCCTCGGCCCAGTGGTCGAATTCACTGGATGCTGCCGGAGGTGCCGTGTCCGGCCCGGCGGCGGGGTTGAACCACCGGAGATTGTGCGTGGTAAAGCCAGAGCCAACGATCATGGTGCCACGCTCACGCAGCGGCGCCAGCGATTGCCCGAGCGCAAACAGACCCTGCGGATCCAAGGTGGGCATGGACATCTGAACCACCGGGACATCGGCATCAGGGAACATTTCCTTCAACGGGACATAGGCGCCATGATCCAGGCCACGGGACTCGTCGCGCTCCACATGGTGACCGTGCGTGCCAGCCAAGCGGGCCACCTCGTCGGCAAGATCGGGTGCCATTGGCGCGTCGTAACGTACGTCGTAGTAGCGCTGTGGAAATCCCCAAAAGTCGTAGACAAGTTCCTGCTTGTTGCGGGTGGCGCTCAAGGTTACAGGTGCGTTCTCCCAATGCGCGGACACCATGAGGATGTCCTTGGGCTTTTCCATGGTTCCTGACCATGCCGCCAACTCGGCAGTCCAGGTGGCATCGTCAGCAAGTGGCGGTGCACCGTGGGAGAGAAAGAGGACCGGAGGAAGGTCAGCTGCAGTAGTCATGAAACGAGCATATCCCATTAATAGTTGATGCTTCAAGTAAATTGTGAAATTCCACTGACCCGGTTTCAGTGCGCATCAGCTACTTGGGCGCCACAACCTCGCCCTTTCATCGGCAAGATATCGACAAGCTAAGGCACCGTTATGGGAGTCCTTGAGGCCACGGTCCCACTCAGTCCGAAAACCACCTCACATCCGTTTACACCCCGCCGGTCACGAACCATCGCGGCGATCATCATCAGTGTCCTGACGGGAACACGCGGAGCTTACGGCTCCTCTGACACATTGGAGGCAGCCAACGCTTGGTCACTGACCAACCCTGGAGCCTCGGCCGGCGGCGTGGCCCTTTCCCTCGAAGAGGGTGACGGCTGGACGAGCGAGGGGTTGGCGCTGGCCGGCACGAACTTCGCCACAACACAAGTCAGTCCGGAGACGTCGCCGGCGTCTTCTTCCTGGGCGTTGCCGAGGAGTTCTGGTCATTCTCGGTCAAGCCCGCTGACGGCAATGGGGACGACTTCGTGACCAACCGTGATCGGGCTGCGGAAGTCGAAGTGCAGCCCGAAGTGTGGGTGCATCTGGCCGGAGTCTACAATTCCGCCGACGGGCGGGCATTGTTCTATCTCAACGGCTACCCGACAAGTGCCAATGGTGTCACTACGGACCCCTTGTTTCCAGCGAAAGGTCCCTTGCTGTTCGGCAGCGGACAGGCGAACCGACAACTTTCCAGCTTCTTCAAGGGCACAGTTGCCGATGTGCGAACCTGGTCTCGTGCCCTCAGCGCCGAAGAGGTAACGGCCTCGTCGCTGTGCTCTGAAGAAGCACAGCCTGGGGTTGGAACACGTGCGGCGGAACTTGCCGCTTGGTACTGCGCCGTCCCGGGCCTAGAGATTGTTCGGGACTCCCCCGCAACGATTGGCGGCTTGTCAGGCATCATGCTCGACTTCCGAGTCAGTGACGAGCGGAAGGGCGGAAACGTTGCACTAGAAATTACTGCAGCACTCGAGCAACACAGCCTGATGGACTATCTCCAGAAAACCGGTGCCTGCGCAGTCGTCAACCCCTCACGTTCGAACCGTGACCGACCAGTAGCTCCGAAGGACAATCGAGGCTGCAGTGTCCGTGCGTGCACGAGACCGGAAGGCCATGACTCGGCCTTCCGGTCTCGATTGCAGCTTTTACTTCGCTTGAAGCCCGCGAATTCCGTCCTGGATGACGAAGGACGCCTTCGTGCTGACGGGAGCGCCGGGGGTCGTGACGTAGTCAAGAGTCCGGAAGTCCGCGGTGAGCGCGTCCTTGGTGATCTTGGTGTTCACGTAACCGCGGTTGTCGTTGTAGAACTTCAGGTGCGAGTTCCACGCCATGGTCGAATCAGTGGTGGCACCCGATCCATTGCCTGTGGAGGTAATGGAGGTGCACACCAGTTCCGAGCCAACCACAGGTGATGCCGAATCCTTGTAGTCCACCTTGAGATCGTTGGCCCAGTTGCGGTGCACGTCACCGGTAAGTACGACGGCGTTGCGAACGTTCGCATCAACCCAGCCTTGGGTGATGCGACGGCGAGAGGCGGCATAGCCGTCCCAGCCGTCCATGGAGACGTCGTCAATATCGAGAGCCTTGTTCCGGTCCCGCTCCGCGAAGAACACCTGCTGGCCCAGAATGTCCCAGCGCTGTGTGGAGTTCTTGAAGCCGTCCAGCAGCCACTTCTCCTGCTCGTCACCGGTGATGCTACGGTCCTCGGCCAAACGCTCGGCCACGTTCTTCTGCCAGCCATCGCCGGCAAGCTGGTCGTCGCGGTACTGCCGGGTATCCATCATGTGGAAATTGGCCAACTGGCCCCACTGGATGGTGCGGTAAATCTTCATGTCGAATCCTGCCGGCACGGACGTGGTCCGCAGCGGCATGTTCTCGTAGTAAGCCTGGAAGGCCGCTGTCCGGCGCTGCCGGAAACGCTCGGTGGTGTCGTTGAGCTGGTTGGCATCCTTATTCTCGGGAACCTCATCTGCCCAGTTGTTGTCGACTTCATGGTCGTCCCAGACCACCAGCCACGGTGCGATCGCGTGCGCTGCCTGCAGATCGGCGTCGGACTTGTACTGCGCATGACGCTGGCGGTAGCCGGCAAGGCTGGAGGTCTCGGGGCCCGCGTGGTCGCGCGGGTTGCCGCCGCCGATTACGTAGCTTTCCTTCTTGTATTCGTACATGTAGTCACCCAGGTGCAGCACCAGGTCCGGGTGGTCCTGGGCCAGCCTCGAGTAGGCCGTGAAATAGCCGTGTTCGTACTGCGAGCAGCTGGCGAATGCCATGGCCAACTGCGACGGCGTTTCATGCGGAGCCGGACTGGTGAGGGTGCGGCCAATGGCACTGATGTGGCGGCCGGTGCGGAAACGGTAGTAGTACTCGCGGCCCGGACGCAGCCCGCACAGCTCAACATGGATGGAGTGAGCGGTTCCGATTCGTGCCTGCTTAACTCCGCGTGCAACAACTTTGCGCATTGCGGCGTCTTCGGCCACTTCCCAGGCGACCGCTACATTACGGGAGGGCATGCCGCCCAAGCCGTCCTCGGCCAACGGATCCAACGCGAGGCGGGTCCAGATTACGAAACCGTCCGGCCACGGCTCGCCGGAAGCGATGCCAAGCATGAACGGATCGGTGCGGATGCCGGCGTCGTCAGCTACCGAGGTGGCAAAGGCCGCTCCCGGCACAGCGACAACGAGGCCGGCACCGAGGCCGGCGGAAAGTATCGATCTGCGTGAAATGTTATCCATGACAGCTAACTTAGTAAGACCAGTTTAACAAGTGCCTCGGATGTCATGAATGGATGATTAACTGTGCCGCAACATTCACATCGAGCCTCAATGGACCGATCCAAGGGAGCCGAATGTGACGCCGAAAACCTCGGATGAGACTTCCAATCGAAAGGACGGCCGGCTCGCTAAATAGAATCTAGCCATGAGTGAGACCATCGCCAATTCCGTGACCCTTCGATTCCTTGCTGCACCTACCGACGTCGGCCATAGCGGCTCCGTGGATGCCGGCACGGTACTCGAGTGGGTGGATAAGGCAGCCTACGCTGCCGCCGTCGGCTGGGCCA
>JBKKBD010000131.1:0-4541 GCA_046714315.1 Specibacter sp. | reverse complement strand
CCGTCAGTTCCGGGATCAGTGGCAGGTCAAAGAAGCGGTGTGCACTGCGCCAAGCGTGGGAGTGGGCGGCACCCATGAACGCGTAGCCGGCCATGCCCACACGCAGGGCAGCTTTGTCCGTCGTCATATTAATAGGATCCTTTCGAGGATTATTTGCTGAAGCCTGCGGTCAAGCCGCTGAGGAGTTGACGGCGGCCCACGATGTAGAGCACCAGAACAGGAAGCGTGCTCAACACAACCGACGCCAGGACGGCTGGAATGTTGACGCTAAACTCACCCTGGAAAGTCCACAGCCCCAGCGGCAGAACCCGAAGTTCCGGGCTCTGGGTCAGGATCAACGGCAGCAGGAAGCCATTCCATACGCCCAGGCCGTTGTAGATGCCCACGGTGACAATGGCCGGTTTGGTGAGAGGTAGCGCCAAGCGCCACATCGTTTGCCATTCGCTGCAGCCGTCCAGTCGCATGGACTCGAATAGTTCGTTGGGCACGTCCCGGATGAAGTTGCACATGATCAACACGCTGAGCGGAATGGCAAAGGCCACCGAGGGCAGGATGATGGCTAAGAGGCTGTCGTACAAATTCATCTTGATGATCATGAGGTAGACCGGGATGATGGTCGCCTGCAAGGGAATGGCCAGACCCATGAGGAACAGCGCATTGACACCCTTGAGAAACTTGCCGTTCCCGCGAACAATCGCAAAAGAGGCCATGAAGGCCACCACTAGGGTGGGGATCACCGCTCCTACGGTGATGATGACGCTGTTGACGAAGTAGCGGGTGAAGTCCGCCTCAAGCACCATCTTGTAGTTTTCAAGCGTGGGCTTGGCCGGAATGGCCAGGGGATTTTGGCTAAAATAGCCGGCCTGTGTTTTCAGGCTCGTGATGACAATGTAGTAGATCGGAATGATGATGATGGCCAGCCACAGCCAGCCGGACGCTCCGCCGGCGAGGTTGAACCTGCCCCTGCGGAGGTACTTTTGGCGCGGCGTTTGCATCTGCTTTTCCCGTGGTTTCATAGCGGATCGAGTCAAGGTGGTGCTCATGTCACATGCCTTCCAGTTGGCTTCCGGTGCGGTCCTTGCCACCCAAACGCTGCAGGAACAAGGCCATGACGAGCCCAATTACCACAAGGATGACGGCCACAACGCTGGCCGGACCCATAAGGTTGGCCCGGAATCCGGTCAAGTACATGTCAAGCGGCAGAATGCGGGTGGCATTGCCTGGTCCGCCCGAGGTGAGCACAAAGATCAGGTCGAAGTACGTCAGTGCCCCAACTGTCATGAGCGTAGAGGAGGTGATGATGGTGTATTTCAGCTGGGGCACCGTGATGAAAAAGAATTGCTTGATCCGTCCCGCACCGTCGATCTCCGCCGCTTCATAGATGGAGCGAGGTATCTGGCGAACCCCGCCCTGGTAGATGAGGGTATGGAAGGGCACAAACTGCCAGGCAATGACAAAGATAACGACGCCGAGAGCCAGGTTCGGGTTGCCCAGCCAGTCCTGCGCGAGGAACGGTAGGTGCAGGCCCGCGGCCAGGCCGAAGTTGGGATCCAGAAGCGCCTTGTAGGCGATGGCGATGGCGGCGGAGGAGAGCAGGAGTGGCAAGAAATACAGCACCGCCAAGACGGCCCGGTACTTTTGGCTGCCAGCTGTGAAGGTGCCCAGGAGGAGACTGATGGGAGTCTGGATCAGCCACGAAAGGATCATGACCACAAAGGTCAGCCACAGTGCGTGGTACATGCCAGGGTCGGCGAATACCTCCAACCAGTTGGCTATACCGGCCGCCTTGATGGCTCCGATGCCATCCCAATGCGTAAAGCTGAGCACCAGTACGCCGGCCAGGGGGATGATGGCAAAGACGACGAAGAAGAGCAAGGCCGGAACGGCCAGCCAGGCGAGCTGGCCGGTGCGTCCCTTGGAAATATCTGCCCCCTTGCTTTGCCGCAGGGGTGGCGACGCCGTCGCTGTGAGGTTGTTTGCGCTCATTTGCCGATCGTCGCATTCATGTTTGCCGCAAACTTCTCGGGCGTGATGGAGCCGACGAACAATTGGTCAATGTTGTTCAGCAGGGCCTCCGCGGCCGTAGGGCTCAAGGCTTGGTCCCAGGACTGCTGGAAACTGGGCGCGTCCTTGCTGATCGTGTAGACGTAGCTGAGGAAGTCTTTGTCATCGGAAGCATCGAACTTCGCCTCCAGCCCATTGACCACGGGCACGGATCCCGAGGCAATGTAGGCCTGCACTTCCTCGTCGGCCAGAAGTCCTTCAGCAAGGAACTTCTTCGCCGATTCCTTGGCGGTGTCGCTTGCCTTGGATGAGATGGAGAGGTAGTTGGAGGGGTTGCCCACGACGTTCTTCGGGTCTCCCTTTCCGCCATCCACGGCGGGGAAGTCAACCCACCCCAGCTTTCCGCCGGAAACGAAGTCGCCGCCGTCGTTTTTCATGCCTCCGTAGGTCCAGGCACCGTGGAGCATCATGGCAGCCTTGCCCGTGTACAGCAAGGCCTGGTCGGCATTGGAATCGGCGGTGATTGAGGAGAAACCCTTGATGAAGCCGTTGGCGTTGACGAGTTCCTGAATCTTCGTCAGCGCCTCAAGGGCTGCGGGGTTTGACCATGCCTCGGCCTTGTTGTTGAAGATGTCGGCGAAGACCTCGGGCCCGCCCACGCGGTCGAACATGTATTCAAGCCACATCATGGATGTCCAGCGGGACTGCCCGGCCAAGGAAATGGGTGCGATTCCCAGATCGTTAAAGGACTTTGCCAGGGCGATGAGCTCATCCCAGGTCTTGGGCGGCTGGGCGCCGGCCTTGGTGAAGAGTTCTTTGTTGTAGTAGAAGACGATCGGTTGGACCGTGGTGGCGGGAATGGCGTAAATCTTGCCATTGACCGTCGCTGCACCGAAGGACGACGGGAAGAGCCTGTCCTTGACCTTGGGGTTGGCGGCAAACCAGTCGGTGAGGTCTTCCACCTGGGCGGCCTCCGCGTAGGACTTCAAGACGCCGCCGCCCCATCCGTAGATGATCGTGGGCGACTGGTCGGCACCTATCGCCGTCTTGATCTTGGTCTTGTAAGCATCGTTCTGAAAGAA
This sequence comes from Specibacter sp., assembly GCA_046714315.1. Lineage (GTDB taxonomy): Bacteria > Actinomycetota > Actinomycetes > Actinomycetales > Micrococcaceae > Specibacter. The sequence continues at coordinate 1,455 of JBKKBD010000131.1, read as the reverse complement.
CGTGACAGCTATTTCATTTCCCGAGTTGGCCTTCTCAAAGGCATCCACCGAGTTCTTGCGAATAGTCTCGTTGGGGTCGCCGCTGACAGACCACATGGATGCGCCGGACCCGGAACTGCCACCCGGGCCCGAGGTGCCACAAGCGCTGAGGCCCCAGACAGCCAGGGGAGCCAGCCCGGCCAGCGTGAGAAATGATCGGCGGGAGGTGGTGTTGTGTTCCATTCTTATCTCCATTGAAAAGAGCCAATACGTGGCTACGTTGAATGCGGATGACGAACAAGAAAAGAATCAGTTTTTCGAAATATTTCGCAACTAATTCTACGACTGGATTGAACATAGTGGTGATTGTCGTCACATGTCAACCCCTCATCCTTTGCATTTGACGTAACCGCGGCAAATGTTGCACACTTCGATGACTGAAACATTTCGGAAAGGCTGGATTTGGCATGAATCAACCGAATTTGAAGGTGAAGCCAGTCCTGGCAACTGTTGCCGCTTTGGCTGGTGTTTCGGCACCTACAGTGTCCAAGGTGATTAATGGCCGCGACGATGTCGCCGAGGCCACCCGAGTGCGAGTCCAAGCTGCACTGGCAGAACTGGGCTACGAGTCTCCAATGCAACGTCGGGCTAGGTCCGTGGGCCCGGTCATGGTCGACCTCGTCATTGACGGCACCAATACGCAATACTCCATGGAGCTCCTCACCGGCATCCTAGACTGCGCCGCCGTCGAAGATGTTGATGTGGTGGTTGGCAATGTAACGCCGGCCAAGCTGCACCGGGCCAACCACGAGGAATGGGCACAGCGAATGGTGGAATCCGGGCGAAAGGGATTAATTCTCGTTACCTCCGAACTCACCAGCCACCAACTCGTGTCTTTTCAACAGCGCAACATTCCAGTGGTGGTTATTGACCCCCTAAACCCGCCACGGCAGGGTTTTACGAGCGTTGGTGCCACCAATTGGGCTGGCGGTAAGGAAGCGACCGAACACCTGATTGGTTTGGGGCACGAGCGCATCGCGTTTCTGGGTGGCCCCAACGCCGCCGAGTGCAGCGTTGCAAGGCTCCATGGCTACTTGGCCGCTCTCATGAACCATGGCATTTCCTCGCGACCCGAATACATCCTGGAGGGGGAGTTCAACGCTCGTTTTGGCGTCACGGGAACGCGGCAACTGCTCGCTTTGGATGAACCACCCACAGCCATCTTTGCAGGCTCCGATGGCACGGCACTCGGTGTCTTGGAGGAAGCCCGAGAGCATGGACTGCGGGTACCGGATGACTTGAGCCTCGTGGGATTCGACGGCACTCCGTTGACCGAACAGACCCTGCCACGGCTCACCTCCGTTGCTCAGCCTCTTCAGGAAATGGGCCGGGCGGCCTTACGGGCCGTGCTTCGCTTGGTCAAGGGTGAGGCGCTGGATTCGGCGCATATGGAATTGGCTACCGAGTTGGTTGTCC
>JBKKBD010000130.1:0-5642 GCA_046714315.1 Specibacter sp. | reverse complement strand
GTGAAGGCCGCCGTGCTGTGTGAGGAAGTTGCCCGCACGGTGCACCTCTCACGCGAGCTTGGCCCCATGGTTCCCATTGATAGCGCGCACATCGACAGCCTTCACCAGCGCTACCAAAACGTCTACGGACAGTAACTCCTCAAACCACCTCCTGTTTCGAAGGAATGAAAATGTCTTTGCACTTGAACAACTCCCTAGCCGGATACGAAGTCTGGTTTCTGACGGGAAGCCAGAACCTCTACGGTGAGGAAACCCTCCGCCAGGTCGCCGAACAGTCCGCCGAAGTCGCCAGGACCTTGCAGGAATCGACAGAGATTCCCGTACGCGTCGTCTTCAAGGACGTACTGAAGGATTCCGAGGCCATCCGTCGCGCTGCCATTGATGCCAATGCGGATGACAAGGTCATTGGGCTCATCGCCTGGATGCACACGTTCTCACCCGCCAAAATGTGGATCCGCGGGCTCGCCGAATTGAACAAGCCGCTGCTGCACCTGCACACCCAGGCAAACGTGGCCCTGCCGTGGGCCGAGATCGATTTCGATTTCATGAACCTGAACCAGGCCGCGCACGGTGACCGCGAATTTGGCTACATGCAATCGCGCATGGGCATCAGCCGCAAGACAGTGGTGGGCCACGTTTCCAACCCGTTGGTCCGCGACAAGATCGGCACCTGGACGCGTGCAGCCGCCGCCGTGGCCCAGATCCGGACCCTGAAGGTTGCCCGTTTTGGAGACAACATGCGCAACGTCGCCGTCACCGAAGGGGACAAGACCGAGGCCGAAATCCGCTTCGGCGTCTCGGTGAACAGCTGGTCCGTCAACGAACTCGCCGAGGCCGTCGATGCGTCCTCTGAGGCGGATGTTGACGAACTAATTGCCGAGTACCTGCGCCTGTACGATGTGGCTCCCGAGCTCCACCCCGGCGCCGAGCGTCATGAGTCACTGCGCTACGGCGCCAAGATCGAACTGGGCCTACGCAGCTTCCTGGAAGCCGGCGACTTTGGTGCCTTCACCACCAACTTCGAGGATCTTGGCGGCCTGCGCCAGCTCCCCGGCTTGGCCGTACAGCGGCTCATGGCCGACGGTTACGGGTTCGGCGCGGAAGGCGACTGGAAGACTGCCGTGCTCATTCGTGCGGCCAAGGTCATGGGAGAGGGCTTGCCCGGCGGGGCCTCACTCATGGAGGATTACACCTACCATTTGGTCCCCGGCCAGGAAAAAATCCTTGGCGCCCACATGCTCGAGGTATGCCCCAGCCTGACTACCAGCAAGCCCTCCCTCGAGGTGCACCCGCTGGGCATCGGTGGCCGCGAAGATCCTGTCCGCCTGGTGTTCGACGCTGATCCCGGCGCCGGAGTTGTTGTAGCACTGTCGGACATGCGTGAGCGTTTCCGGCTCACGGCCAACAAGGTTGAGGTGGTTCCGCTGGATGAGCCGCTGCCGAACCTGCCCGTCGCCCGCGCCGTCTGGAAGCCGCTGCCCGACTTCGCAACCTCGGCCGCTGCCTGGCTTGAGGCTGGCGCCGCGCACCACACCGTCATGAGCACGGCCGTGGGCATCGAAGCGTTCCAGGACTTTGCCGACATCTTTGAGGCTGAGCTGTTGGTCATCGATGAGGACACCACCCAGCGTGGCTTTGTCCGTGAGATCCGCTGGAACCAGGCCTACTACCGCTTGGCCCAGGGCTTCTAAAAATTCACAGCAGGGAAATAATGCGGCGCCCCGCCAGTTGATCTGGGCGGGCGCCGGCGACAGCTTGGGGATGGACTTGACGCTGGACAAGGTGGCCATCAACATCTCGGACCTCGCCAGCAATACCGTGGCCGAGACCTCCTTGGCCGTGGACGTGAGCGACACGGCTGAGGCTCGGGTCGCAGCAGCGGCCGCCGTTGTGCGGGAATTGCTTTCCTCCTCGGGTATTGCCGATTCAAGTGTGGTTGGCATAGGGGTCGGTGTGCCAGGCCAAATCGACAGACGCACGGACCGGGTGGGTGGTTCCATCCCGGGCCAGGCCTGGTCCTTGGTGGATGTTAGAACGACGCTTGCCAATCACCTGCAGTTCCCGATTTTTCTCGAGAACAACTCACGGCTTGAGGGCTTCGCCGAGAAGCAATGGGGCGCCGGCAAGGACAGCGAAAACATGCTGTACCTCAACTTCTCCAGCGGCGCAGGAATGGCGCTCTTCGACGATGGTCGCCTGTTCCGCGGCAGCATCGGGGCAGCCGGCGAGGTGGGGCACATGTCAACGGACCTGAATGGACCGGCCTGCCCGTGCGGCAACCGGGGCTGCTTGGTCTTGCGGACCGGAACGGCTCATGTGCTGGCACTGTTGCGCCCAGCTCTTGGCGCAACGGCCACCTGGGACGACGTGCTGGCTGAAACACAGGCCGGCAACGCCACCTGCCTGTCCGTGTTGTCCGAGATCGGTACCATGACCGGCCGTTTCCTCGCCGGCATCTCCAATTTGCTGGACCCCGAGCTGATGGTAATCGGCGGAGAGCTGGCCCAAACCGGCGATCCGTTCATGGGTCCGCTGGCATCCGCCTTGAAGCTTCACACCCTGCCGCTGACGGGTTCTCACGTCACGGTTGTCCAGGCTGCCCTGCCCCCGGGTGTGGCCACAGGTGCCCGCGGTGGTGCCGCTTTGGCGCTGCGGGAAATGGCGGGAACCTCCGCCATTGACAGGCTCGGCGCTTAACCGTTCACGGACCTAGCCGAAGTCCAGCTCAACGATTTGGTCATCATCGAGCCCAGGGTTGCCTCTACCATCGCTGTTGTTGGTGATGGCCCAGATCGTTCCCTCGGGTGAAATCGCAACGTCCCGGAGGCGGCCGAGTTCCCCCTGAAAGTAGTCCATGGCTGTGCTCGGGTTCGCAGCCGGAACGGTTCGCAGGACCTCGCCCCGAAGATTGGCAAGGTAGAGGGTTCCCTCCAGGTAGGCCATGCCACTTGGGCTGGCCGTCTCGGGGGTCCATTGCTGGACGGGGTCGATGAAATCGCCGGTGCTGGCGATCCCTTCAACCGTTGGCCACCCGTAATTGGCGCCGGCCGTGATGATGTTCAGCTCATCCCAGGTATTTTGGCCAAATTCGGTGGCGAACATGGTGCCGTCATCGGCCCAGGCCAGACCCTGCGGGTTGCGGTGCCCGTAGCTGTAGACGAGGGACTCGGGGAAGGGATTGCCTTGGGGCACACCGCCGTCGGGCGTCATGCGCAGAATCTTGCCGCTCAGGGATTGCAGATCTTGGGCACTGTTTCTGTTCCCGGCGTCCCCGGCCGTGGCGTAGAGCATGCCGTCTGGGCCGAAGGCGAGGCGGCCGCCGTCATGGTTGTTAGCCTTTGGAATCCCCTCGAGGATGGTCTCCGGCGAACCCAGCACCAACTGCCCGGGCGTTCCTGTAACGGTGAAGCGTTGGATGCGGTTTTCCGCGGCGCCGGTCGAATACGCGTAGAGGCGATCTTGGTCATCAACTGCCAGACCCAACAGACCGCCCTCGCCCGCGGCAGCCACGCCCGGGACGGTGCCAATCGCGCGGGACGTCCCGTCGTCGGACAGTTCCAAAATCCGGCCGCTGTCACGTTCGCTGACCAGGGGTGTGCCGTTGCGGAACACCACGGACCAGGGTGCGTCGAGGCCCGTGGCCACTTTTTTAATGTTCGACGTCGGCACCTGGCTTGCGCTGCCCGGCGTCGTGCGCTGGGGTACGGGTGTTGCACAGCCAGCAAGGGCAAGCAATGCTGCCAGCGAAACTGCTATGAGTTGCTTTCGTGGCATGGTGTTCTCCTTCTCGGCGGATACTTTATATACAGTGTGGCGAGGTTGGCGGCGAAGCGGTAGCAGGGGCTGGACGGTAAAGTGGAAGCGGGTGTTTTTCGCCCCCCACATCTCTGTACTAAAGGACCACACCCATGAGCTTGATCCGCCTCAATGACGTTTCCGTGCGCTTCGACAAGGTTCAGGTCCTCCGGGAGGCCTTCTTCAAGCTCGAAGCCGGCGACCGGGTGGGCATGATTGGCCGCAACGGATCGGGAAAGTCAACACTCCTGAAGCTCGTCATGGATCAGGTGGAGCCCGATTCCGGCACTGTCTCCGTGGAACTGGGCACCAAGATTGGCTACTTCTCCCAATTCTCCGAGTTGAATGGGGCATCCTCCATCAGCGAAGTGCTGGAGGAAGTGTTCGCCCACGTTCTGGAGATTGAGGCTGAGCTTGCGCAGATCGATGCCGCGCTCGCCGTCGATCAGCCCGAAACCGAGATGGACCGACTGATCCATCGCCAGTCCGAGCTCTTTGCCGACATGGACCGCCTGGACGGCTGGGATTACCAGCGCTCCATCGACAAGGTCCTGACAACACTGGGATTCAATGAAGCTCACCGCGTCTGCCCCATCGATGACCTTTCGGGTGGCTGGCGTAACCGTGCGGCCCTTGCGAAGATCCTGCTCGAGGCCCCGGATGTTCTGCTTTTGGATGAGCCAACGAACTACCTTGACGTTGCCGGTGTGGAATGGCTGGAGGCGTGGTTCAAGAACTTCAAGGGTGCGGCCATCATCGTCTCGCACGATCGCAAGTTCCTGGACGCCGTTGTCACCCGGATCATTGAGCTGGAAAACTTCCACCTGCACGAATACCCGGGCAACTTTGCTGAGTATGTGGTGGCGAAGCAGTTCCGGCTCAAGACGCTGGAAAGCCAGTTCATGCACGAGTCCGAGCTGCTGGCCTTTGAAGCCGAGGGTATCTCCGACCGGCGCGAGGCTGCAAAGGCTGCTACGAAGGGTCTGGATTCCAAGCTTTCAAAAATCAAGAAGTCCCGGGCCCCGCGCCCCGTGGATAAGATCATCACCGAAATTTACGGCGGGCTTCACGTCAAGGACGTGCTGTGCCGGGTGGAGTCCCTGACCAAGTCGTATGGGGACCGGACACTTTTCGGGGATCTCAGTTTTGAGATCCGCCGCGGCAACCGGATTGTTGTGCTGGGCTCCAATGGTTCCGGTAAGTCAACGCTGCTACGAGCCCTGACGGGGGAGGAGCCAGCCGATTCCGGTTACGTCACGTGGGCCAAGGGTGGTGGACTGGTCTCCTACAACAAGGTTCTGGATGAACTGGACCCCGAGGACACCGTCACGCACGCCGTCAATGCCATGCCGGACAGCCTTGCCCTGACCGCCACGAAGAAGTCCGTGAACAGGTTCCTGGCCATGTTCCAGTTCTCCGAGGCTGATCTGAAGCAGCGCATCGGCAACCTTTCCGGTGGCCAGCGCGCCCGTGTGGCCATGGCCCAGTGCCTGCTTTCCGGCGCCTCGGTTCTGGTGCTCGATGAGCCCACCAACCACCTCGACATGTCCAGCACCCAGGTCATGGAACGGGCGCTGCTGCACTTCCCCGGTGCCGTGCTGGTGGTGAGCCACGACCGCTTCTTCACCGACAAGATCGCCAACCGCAAACTGGTGTTCAACGCGGACAATCCCGGTGTTGTGGCCGTCACCGGCGGGTAGGTATCACTTCCCGCGGTAGCTATTAGAATATTTATTCTGGTAGCTATTGCGGTGTGGTTGCGGTGGGTTTAGTGTTGTTGTATGAGTAGTCGGGAGTGTTTCCCGGGGGACCGGGGTGATGAGGCCACACGGGATGTGGCTGCACTG
>JBKKBD010000129.1:0-4517 GCA_046714315.1 Specibacter sp. | reverse complement strand
GGCCGGCCGGGTCTTCAAGTTCCCAGTCTTCGTAGCGTTTGCCCGGGAAGAAGGGGCAGGTATCGCCACAGCCCATGGTGATCACGACGTCGGACTCCTTCACCGCTTCTGTGGTGAGGATCTTGGGTATCTCGGTGGACATGTCAATGCCCTCTTCCGCCATGGCCTCAACCGCAGCCGGGTTGACCGAGGCGGCCGGCTGGGATCCAGCCGAGCGAACCTCAATAGCCCCGTTGGAGAGCGCAGTCAGGTAGGCGGCAGCCATCTGGGAACGGCCCGCATTGTGTACGCAGACGAACAGCACGGAGGGCTTCTGGGCAGTTTCGGTGATGCTCATGAGTTCGGGCTCCTTAATTAGTGGGGGGTTAGTTGGTGAAGAATCGCTTGCGGGCCCACAGTGCGACATAGACCAGGGCAACCAGCACCGGAACTTCAATCAGAGGTCCGACGACGCCGGCAAGGGCTTGGCCGCTGGTGACACCAAAGGTGCCAATCGCGACAGCGATGGCAAGTTCAAAGTTATTGCCGGAGGCGGTGAACGCCAACGTGGTGGTCTTGGCATAGCCCAGGTTCAGGGCCCGGCCAATCATCATGCCTGCGCCGAAAACTACGATGAAGTACACCAACAGCGGCAAGGCGATCCGGGCCACATCCAGCGGCTTGGAGGTGATGGACTCGGCTTGGAGTGCGAACAGCAAAACAATGGTGAACAGCAGGCCGTACAGTGCCCACGGCCCCAGCTTCGGAAGGAATTTTCCTTCATACCATGCGCGTCCCTTGGCTTTCTCGCCGATGGTGCGGGTCAGGAATCCTGCAAGCAACGGAATGCCAAGGAAGATGAGCACCGAGGCGGTGATGGCCCAGAAGGAGAAGTCCGCGGACGTCTTCGGAAGTCCCAACCAGCCCGGCAACACCTGCAGGTAGAACCAGCCAAGGACACCAAAGGCGAAGACCTGGAACACTGAGTTGATCAGCACCAGTACGGTGGCGGCCTCGCGGTCACCGCACGCCAGGTCATTCCAGATCATGACCATCGCAATACAGCGGGCCAGGCCAACAATGATCAAGCCCGTGCGGTACTCGGGCAGATCCGGTACGAAGATCCACGCCAGCGCGAACATGAAGGCTGGTGCTGCCACCCAGTTGATGATCAATGAGGTGATGAGCAATTTCCGGTCCGCCATGACCCGACGGGTCTCGTTGTACCGCACCTTCGCCAACACCGGGTACATCATGACCAACAGGCCGACGGCGATGGGTAGTGAAACGGAACCAACCTTTACCGCGTCCAAGGCTGTGTTCAAGCCTGGAATGAACTTCCCCAACAACAAGCCGGCAGCCATGGCGGCGATGATCCACACGGGCAAGAACCGGTCCAAAGTTGAAAGCTTGCCAACGACGGCAGCGTCTCCAGAGATGGAAGGGGTGGTGGTCGTGGTACTCATACAGCTCCCGGGCAGTTCAGCAAAAGATTGACGATTGTCGATACAGCAAGTATTTCTCCCTATATCGACAATTGTCAATCTAAGGGCATAATGGTTATATGACCACTGCATTAACGATCGAGACGGACACCGCTGAACTCTGCTGCGAACCTAGCGGGCAGCCTGCGCTCACCGCTGCGGACGCCCAGGAATCAGCGCGAGTCCTCAAGGCCCTTTCGGATCCGAATAGATTGCGCCTGCTCTCCATTGTCAAGGCTGGCGAAGGCGGCGAGGCCTGCGTATGCGACCTCACCGAACCCTTGGACCTAGGCCAACCCACAGTCTCCCATCACCTGAAAATCTTGGTTGATGCAGGGCTGCTGGAGCGGGAGAAACGTGGCACTTGGTCGTATTACTCCCTCGTCCCGGGCGCACTTGATCGAGCCGCCGCGATGATTACGCAACTATAGGCACCACTGAGATTCATTGCCTGGCCGACGGCGAGCACCCTCGCTTACTCCTGAGGAGACTGCCGCCGACCCAGGAATCAGGATCACTTCCCTGCCCAGAGAATGAAGGCCCGCAACGGGTCGATTCCCAAGCACCACGGTCTAGGTCTCCCCTTGGGCTATGTCTACAACATCAGCGTGACCAACGTTCTGTATCGGAGCACCCAATCCTAGGTGCCGATGCGTCAACAAGGGATTTCTACGGTCACTTTTGTAGTGGCCCTTAGTGACTTCCGCGCGTGCTGCCGTAGTTGTTGAATCACGACTCAGGCTCGTAGCCGATCAGCCAGTGCAGTCCATGCCGATCGATCACCTGGCCATCCGCTGCTCCCCAAGGCTTTTGGGCAAGAGGGTCAATGACTACTCCGTCAACGGCAAGTTTGTCGAACCATTCATGAAGTACTGCTGGTTTTGCCGAACCCAGCAGTGAAAGCATGAGGCCTTCGAACCGGACACTTTCACCTCCCTCGGGAACATCTGAGCCCGCCAAGACCACCACGCCGTCGAGCACCCCATGAGCAATGGCATCTGGTGGTCCATCGTGGCGGTCGAATTCCTTATAAGTGTGCAGGGAGAGTGTTCCACCAAAGACTCCGGCATAGAAAACAAGGGCCTCGCGCGCCGTACCGGGAAAACTGACGTAAATCTGGGGAGCAGCCATGTCCGAAGCCTACAAAATCCCCTGACCGCTAGCAATAGGCGGACAACTACTTCAATGAACGCCAAGAATCCGGTGGCCTCGGGTCGTGGTGCGTCAAAGAGTGAGCATTTCGGGCTAAGGTTCGGGCATTTGTCATCGGCGACGAGGTGTATGGCCGGCCACGCAAGGACCGCGTGGGGACCATCGCGGAGCGGATCCCGGTAGCGTAAGCCGATCTGGCTCTGAAGCCTGCCTGGCAAGCGCTCGTGGAACGCAGTAATCTTCAGCCTGGATAAAAGGTTCTGATCGAGGCTGGCGCTGGCGGGGTGGGCTCAATCGCCATCCAACTTGCCAAGCACCTTGGCGCCACGGTTGCAGCAACGGCCAGTTCCGCAAACGCTGAGTTTCTGCGCGAGCTCGGCGCCGACACTATCATCGATTACGGCAGCCAAGACTCTGCGGAACTCCTCGAGAACTATGATCTGGTTCTGGATAGCCTGGGTGGGGTGAATCTCGAAAAGTCCCTGCGGGTGCTGAAGCCCGGAGGCAAGGCCATTGGCATCTCCGGACCTCCCGACCCGGCCTTTGCCCGCGAAGTTGGTCTGAACCCGGTGCTTCGCCTGGCCATCACAGTACTTAGCGCCAAGGTCCGCAGGCAGGCAAGGAAACTAGCTGTCCGCTATGAGTTCCTGTTCATGCACGCCAGCGGAGACCAGCTCAGGCACGTCACCGCCCTGATTGACGACGGCGCGCTTCGTCCGGTTGTTGGCCGTATTCTCCCCCTTGAGCAAACCGCGAAGGCCCTCAAGGCTTGGCGAAGGGTGGCGTCCAAGGAAAGGCGGTCATCACCTTCGATCAGCGCGGAGTCGGGGCCTCCACCGGCAAGGTGTCGGCCACCATCGAGGAGATGACAGAGGATACCTACACCTTCATCAGGGCTCTTAGATACGAGAAGATCTATGTCTTTACTTTTTCCATGGGCGCCTTGATCGCGCAGGATCTCACTCTTAAACACCCCGAATTAATCCGCCGGCTGGTGCTAACAGGAACCGGGCCACGCGGATGCAAGGATATCGACAAGGTTGTTGGCATCAAGTATTGGGATATCGTCCGGGCCACCCTCACCCGCTCCGACCCCAAGGAGTTCTTGTTTTTCAATCGCAACTCCACAGGAATAGCAGCGGGCAGGGCCTTCATCGAGCGACTTAAGGAACGGACGGAAAGCCGTGACCAGCCCATGGGTATCCGCGCGTTCCAACGACAGGATGGTTCCATCGGTGCACTCCGAAGACCTGCATCGCCGAATCCAGGGCTCCACGTTGATCTTTTACCCCGATTCCGGCCACGGTGGCATCTTCCAGTTCCATGACGAATTCGCCCCGACGCCCGCGAGCTTGCCCTACCGGCCTCCCCGGATATTCCTACTCCGCTGTTCTTGGGCCATTGGACCGTAGGGATAGACTCCCACGCGGGGCTGGCTGACGTCGGTAAGGCGCTGAGCCTCCTCCGTGGATAGTTCCACGTCCACCGCGGCAAGATTATCCGCAAGCTGCTCAACGGTGCGGGCACCAAGGATAACGGACGTAACTGCCGGGCGGTTTGCCAGCCAGGCCAATGCCACCTGTGAGGCGCTTACTCCATGGATAGTGGCAATGCCTTCCACTGCATCAATCACTTCCCATGTACGGGAATCATCGTTGCGTTCCTGCCACGCCTCCATTCCACGCTTGGGGTTCTCCCCCAAACGTGTGGCACCGGCTGGCGGCTGGTCCCGCTTGTACTTGCCTGAGAGCCAACCTCCGCCCAAGGGCGACCACGGCAACAGTCCTACTTCGGCATCCAGGGAAGCCGGGACAATCTCCAATTCGATCTCCCGGACCAGCAGGCTGTACTGGGGCTGCAGAGTTACCGGGGCGCTCCAGCCCTGAGCCTTTGCCAGGGCGA
>JBKKBD010000128.1:0-6192 GCA_046714315.1 Specibacter sp. | reverse complement strand
TACCACCGCCCGCGGAGCATGTCCACGGCGGCAGCAAGCATTTCATTCAAAGTCTCGGTCGAGTGGGACAGTGCCCGCACGGCAAGCCCGGGACCGTCCAACAGGGTGATTCCGAGCTGGCCGGCCGGGTCCAGCGGGGACATCAGGACGTGCAATTCGTCCACGAGTGACTGGTCCACGCGGGCATCAACTACAAGCAGCGAACCCAGATGCGTGTATTCACGCATGAAACAGCTGCTGTCCACGGGCGATCCCGTCCCGGGCCGGATCAGCAGGTTGTCCAGGACCATGAGGCGCCCGCTAATGGAGATCTCGTTGCGCATGCGGATCTCGTCGTAACGGAACAGCTCGCCGTCCGGGGACCAGCCAGGCGTAACCACCTCGGCCATGACCAGAGACGCGGTCGGATCCATTTCCACCTGCGTCACTTGCCCGTACGTCGCCTCGCGGTAGGCGATCAACGGATCCGGTAGCAGTTCCAGCCGCGAGCCGGCCCCCAGTGAGATGCGCATATGCTGTTCCGCCCGGTTTCCCGGCGTCCGGTAAACCTTGGTGGCCGACTGTGTAGTCAACAACAACTCGGCGCCGTCGGCCAATTGCACCTCGATCAGGTACTTGTCGCCGCCCAGGAACGCACCGCCCGGATTGATGATGACGTAGCAAACCTGCCCCGAATCATCTAGGTAGTGCGGGCGCAGAATCCGGAGCGCGCCATCGTGGAACTGCTTGACAGCGATATTGCGTCCCTCGCGCCGGTCGACGGCGAGCTGCAGCGTGCCGGCCCACTTCAGGGCTGCACCGATGCGGCCCACGGTGGCCGGGATCTGGACAGGCTCGATCACCGGGACGGTTTGGGTCACCGAGCTTCCAGGTCAAGCATCAGCACGTCCCGTCGGAGCCAGTTCAGCACGTGCTCCAGGCCGTCGTCGGTCTTCAGGTTTGTGAAGCAGTACGGCTTGGGTCCGCGGAATTCCAGGGTGTCGGCCTCCATGACGGACAGGTCCGCGCCAACGTACGGGGCCAGGTCCGTCTTGTTGATGATGAAGAGATCGGACTTAATCATGCCCTGCCCGGCCTTGCGCGGGATCTTCTCCCCCTGCGCCACGTCAATGATGTAGATGGAGAAATCCACCAACTCCGGGCTGAACGTGGCCGAGAGGTTGTCGCCTCCCGATTCGATGAAAATGACCTGCAGGTCCGGGTGCCGGGCCTCGAGCTCCTCCACAGCGGCCGAGTTCATCGAGGTGTCCTCGCGGATCGCGGTGTGCGGGCAGCCGCCAGTCTCGATGCCGATGATGCGGTCCAGCGGCAGCACCCCGTTGGCGGCCAGAATCTTCGCGTCCTCGATCGTGTAAATGTCGTTGGTGATGGCGGCACTGGACACTTGCCCATCTAGGGCGCGCGTCAGGCGCTCTAGCAGCTGGGTCTTACCGGCGCCAACCGGTCCGCCAATGCCAATCTTGATCGGCTTCATTTGAATCTCCTCAATTCGTAAGTTAAGACATGAACATGCGTGCGCGCTGGCGCTCATGTTGCATCTGGGCTATTTCGAGTCCCGGTGCCGTGATGCCAAAGTCTTCGCGCCCCAGCTCCTGGATGAGCACGACGGCGTCACCCACCTCCCGGTGCGCGGCGGCCAGTACACGCTGGCCGGCACTCTGACCGATTGGGATCCCCCGAATGGCGTTCTGGGTGAGCGAGGTGACCGTTGAGAACAGGTACGTGCTGAGCAGTTCCTCGAACGGCACGCCCAGGTTCCTGCCCGCGATGGCGAACGCCAGTGCCGGGTGGCCGGAGCATTCCCCTGCCTTCACGGCAGCTGCATAGCTTGCCAGTTCTGTGCAAGGAAAGACGGAACCTGCAATGTCCAGCATGCGCGCGCCCATTTTCACCCCGGCCTCCCGGATTTCCCGAGGCAGGGCGGCAGCGTGCAACTCCCTATCCACTCGGAACAGTTCGGCCTCGGTTTGCGCTTCATATGCGAAGCGGATGGCGAGCCCGTCAGAGTGGACAAGCTGGATGCGGATGAACTGCGTCAGCCAGTTGGCGAACGTTGCCTCGTCATGCACAATCCCCTCGTGCAGGTGGCTTTCCAGGCCCAGTGAGTGGCTGAATGCTCCGGTGGGCAGCGCCGAATCGCTCAGCTGCAGCAAAGGCAGCAGGTAGCTGGGTGCAGCCCCCATGCTAGTGCGTGTGTTCCGCGTGGCGGAACGGCACGGGCATGACCCGTTCCTGCCGCGAGTACGGGACGCCCACGTGCTTGAGGTAGTCCTCCACCGTGTGGTCGTAGGCGAGCACCATGGCCTGGGCGCCGTATTCGCTGTCCTCGCCGAAGAACTGGGCCTGCATGTGCCGGTTGCCGAGGTTGTGTGCCACAACGCCCATTTCCTTGATGGAACCTGGCGCAATCACCAGGACGTCGCTGTGCTCCACGGAAATGACGATGGCGTCCTTCCCATCAAGGAAGAGGACGTCGCCGTCACGGAGATCCGCTACGGAATCACCGCTCAGCCGGATTCCCAGCTCGCGGCCGTGGTCCGTGGTGACCCGCTGGATGCGCTTGACCAGCAGTGCCGAGGGCAGCACGACGCGTTCCTCGTGCAGTTTTTCCAGTGTTGACGGGTCAAAGTCATCGGTGGCGGCGTCAAACTTGTTGCCAAGAATGGCTTCAATAATCAAGGGTGCTCCTCTTAGAACAGGAAGTAGCGCTGCGCCATGGGCAGCACGCTGGAGGGTTCGGCCGTGGCAAGGACGCCATCCACACGAACCTCATAGGTTTCGGGGTCCACCTGGATGTCAGGCATTTCGCCGTTCAACTTCATGTCCGCCTTGGTGAGGTTGCGGATGCCGTGGCAGGCCCGCACCTCGTGCTGCAGGCCAAGCTCGGCTGGGACACCGGCGTCGACCGCGGCCTGGGACATGAACGTGATGGAGGAGGAATGCACTGTCTTGCCGAGCGTGGCGAAGTTGGCCCGGAATGTGCGCGGCTGCGGGGTGGGGATGGAGCCGTTGGGGTCGCCCATGATGCTCATGACCATCTGCCCGCCCTTGATCACCATCTCCGGCTTCACACCAAAGAATGCCGGTTCCCACAGGACAAGGTCAGCAAATTTGCCTTCCTCGATGCTGCCAACGAAGTCCGAGATGCCGTGTGCAATAGCCGGGTTGATCGTGTATTTAGCAACATAGCGCTTGAGTCGGGCGTTGTCGCCAAACTCGGGGTCGTCGTCGAACTTGCCGCGTTGGCGCTTCATGGCATCGGCCACCTGCCAGGTGCGCAGCACCACTTCGCCCACACGGCCCATGGCCTGGGAATCGGAGGAGGTGATGGAGAAGACACCCATGTCGTGGAGCACATCCTCGGCGGCGATAGTCTCCTTGCGGATTCGGGAGTCGGCGAAGGCCACATCCTCGGGGATGTCCGGGCTCAGGTGGTGGCAGACCATGAGCATGTCGAGGTGCTCGTCAATGGTGTTGACCGTGAACGGCAAGGTGGGGTTGGTCGATGCCGGCAAAACGTTTGGCAGGCCGGCCACCTTGATGATGTCCGGGGCGTGCCCGCCGCCGGCGCCTTCCGTGTGGAAGGTGTGGATGACGCGACCGTCGATGGCCTTAATGGTGTCCTCCACGAAGCCGAACTCGTTGAGGGTGTCGGAGTGGATGGCCACCTGGATGTCGAATTCGTCGGCAACCTTCAGGGACATGTCGATCGAGGAATGCGTGGCGCCCCAGTCCTCATGGACCTTCAGGCCGATGACGCCGGCCCGGACCTGCTCGGCGAGAGGTTCACGGGCACTGGCGTGGCCTTTACCTAGGAGGCCCACGTTGATGGGGAGGTTGTCCACGGCCTGCAGCATGCGGGCAATGTGCCACGGTCCGGGCGTGACGGTGGTTGCCTTGCTGGCCTCGGACGGGCCAGTGCCGCCGCCAATCAGCGTGGTGACTCCACTTGCCAGAGCCACGGGGACCTGGTCGGGGCTGACGAAGTGCACGTGCGTGTCGATGCCGCCAGCGGTCAAGATTTTGCCTTCGCCGGCAATGATGTCGGTGGCGACGCCGATGGTGATGTTCACGCCGTCGGAAATGTCCGGGTTGCCGGCCTTGCCGATCTTGAAGATGTGGCCGTCGCGCAGGGCCACGTCGGCTTTGTAGATGCCGGTGTAGTCCAGGACGATCACATTGGTGATGACAGTGTCTGGGATGTCCTCATCCCGGGTGCGCTGCCCGTTCTGGCCCATGCCGTCACGGATGACTTTTCCGCCGCCGTAGACCACTTCCTCACCGTAGGTGGTGTGGTCCTTTTCAATTTCGAGGAAGAGTTCGGTGTCTGCAAGGCGGACGGCATCACCGGTGGTGGGACCGTAGAGGTCGGAATATTGCTTGCGGCTGAGCTCGAAACTCATTTTCCGTCCTTTTCTGCTGCGGTGGCTGCGGAGTTCTGTCCGGCACCCGGGTTGGCGGTTCCGGCGTCGAGCATGCCATTGACGCGATCGCGGAAGCCGAACACCTGGCGGTTGCCGGAGTAATTGATCAAGTGCACAGTCTTCGCGTCGCCGGGCTCAAAGCGGACGGCGGTGCCCGCCGGGATGTCCAAGCGACGCCCGTGGGCGGCGTCGCGGTCAAAATCCATGGCGTCGTTGACTTCCGCAAAGTGGTAGTGGGATCCAACTTGGATGGGCCGATCGCCACGGTTGGTGACTTTGAGTGAGATGGCTTCGGAGCCGGCGTTGCACTGCACGGGCTCTTCACGCAAAACGTATTCCCCAGGTTTCATGGGAGGACTCCTTTGGGCGCGCAGGGATGTTTAGCGGATGGGGTTGTGCACTGTGACGAGCTTGGTGCCGTCGGGGAAAGTCGCCTCGATTTGAACGTCCTTGATCATGTCGGCCACCCCCTCCATGACGTCGGAGCGGGAAAGGATGGTGCTCCCCCAACCCATGAGGTCCGCCACTGTCCGGCCGTCGCGGGCGCCCTCGATCAACTCATAGCTGAGAATGGCAACTGCTTCGGGGTGGTTCAGCTTCAAACTGCGGGCTTGCCTGCGCCTAGCCAAATCTGCGGCGACGACGATCATGAGTTTTTCCTGCTCACGGGGCGTCAAATGCATATATTCCTCCTCAAAGAACTAACGGATTCAAGTGTCCACCCGTTATCTGCAACCGGCAAGAGAGATCGCCGGGAGGTCCGTGGAATATGGCCAGAGTATCAGAGTGAAATCGAGGAGTAAAAATGGCGGAGTTTCAAGCGCATCCGGGAAGAATTCGCTTAAGCCCAAGTACACGACTTGGCACAATTATTACTTCGCCGTGACGTCGTGTCGCAGACAGCCCACGAAACAGTCGTGCCTGCCCTATAGGATCTGGTGATGGCCACCCTGACCCTTCCCCATGCGAAATTCCACCAATCCTGGCTGGAAGCGGCCCACGAGTTTGGCGGAGCCCACCGCGATGGTGCCGGCGGCGAGGGCTGGACACTGGAAACACTCCAGGATCCAGATCATTTTTCCCGGTTTGTCGACGAGCTTCTTGCCGACGCACTGCCGGATTCGCCGCGCAGGGATGGCTATGTCCCATGCACCTTTCGATGGATTGTTAACGGTGACACAGTCCTTGGGTCCTTGGCCGTACGCCATGAACTCAATGACTACCTACTTAACGAGGGTGGCCATATTGGCTACAGTGTGAAGCCCACTGCGCGTCGCCGCGGCCACGCAGCACAAGCATTGAAAGACGCACTGATCGTTGCCGCCGAGCTGGGGATCAACCGCACCCTTCTGACCTGTGATGAGGACAATGCGGGTTCTCGGGCCACTATTGAGAACAATGGCGGAGTCTATGAGGACAGCCGTGCTGGGAAGCGTCGATACTGGATCACACTCGAGGCCAAATACTGACGCGGCAAGGATGCCGAGAGCTAGTTTCCGGCTGGCTGCGGTGCAATGTTTTTTGAGCGACGGGTCCTTCGCGGAGCTTGGAGCCAGGGCTTTAGAATGCGGGTGCTCAATGGCAGCATCAAATAGGTCATGAGGGGTGTCAGGATGCCGATATTCAAGAGAACGGCGAGGACTAGTGGCCACCCATCCGTGACGGGCCGCAGGAATATATTGGCCAGCAGGCTCATGGGGAAGAACGGTAAGAAGATGCCCACCGCCTGTTTCCAGCGCGGCGGAACCACCGTTTCAGGGACACTGAT
>JBKKBD010000127.1:0-16799 GCA_046714315.1 Specibacter sp. | reverse complement strand
AGCCTTGCTGTCCAGCGTCGACATCACCTGAGTGATCTGGTCGATGGCCTGCCCCAACTTGGAGACCAAATCAGCCATGTCTGCCGGGTCGTTACCAATCATTCCACCTGCCATGATGCACATCCTTTAGAAGAAGTTCTGGCCCCGATGGCTTGTCCAACCGGGCGACTAATAGAAATCTAACAAGCCTTCACGACCGCGTCGATGGGGACAACTCCCCTAGGGCCTCAGCGGACCTACCGTTCGTGATCAATGGTGCTGGCCACCTGGACCTTGAAGGCCTTGCCGCGGCCCACAATGTAGCCGCGGCCGGGGATGAATTTATTGTTGTACACGCGCCCAAGCGGCGTGTTCATCAAAGTGTCGCCTTCAACATCGCCCGGGTTCATGAGCAAGCCGCGACGCCCTGCCTTGAACAGCCCGGCAAGGCTCCAGGCGCCGGACCAGGTGGAGGTTTCGGCCTCGCCCACCACAAAGTAGTTGGCCTTGACGGCTGATTTGATCAGCGTGACCAGGTCCATTTCGGCCTCGGAGTCACCAAATTCGGTGACTCCCTCGATGAAGAACGCCACCGGTTCGGTCTCAGCTTCAACCGCATCGATGAAGCGCTGCAATTGCGGTTCCAGCGCCGCAGCGCCCACGATCGATTCATCCCAGACCGGCAGGTTGGCGATGGCCGAGCGCCGCGAGCCGAAGTACACCCGCCGGGTACCCGGCGTCGATCGCTTCAGCGCCTCGGCCAAGGTCACCAGCGCCGTGGTGCGCCCTGACGACGGCGGTCCCGTGAGCATGAGCGCGCCGCTGGCCTGCAGGCCGGCCGGTTCCAGATTGAAATCGTCAACGCCGATGATCACATTGCCAGGCGTTGCCGCCGGCAACACGTCAAGGTCCAGCATTTCAGGCAGGGCCTGCACACGCGGGGCCTGCTTGACGCCTTGGCGACGCAGCGATTCGGCCAGGCTAGCAACCTGCCGGGCCTGCAACGCCAGGTTAGAGGTGCCACCAAAAATGGCCAGCTGGACCTCGCCGCCGTCGATCATTCCACGCCCGGGCGGTGACGCCGCGGTCAGGACATCGCGCGGCAGGCCAAGGTTGGAGTAGTCGTCGGAGGTGGCAAGGCGCAACACCAAGAGGCGCTGCACGGAAGCCGCCAACGACGCCGGGAGCGACTTCGGGCTATCACCGGCAATCACAATGTGGACACCCATGGGACGGCCATCGGTGGCAATCTGCTGCAGTGTTTCAAACTGGGTCATGCCGGTGCGGAACTCGTAGATCTCCCGGAATGTTGACAGCCCGTCAACCATGATGATGATGCGCGGCTCATCAGGTTTCTTGGCCAGGCGCCGGTATTCGGCAATGCTGCCGGCCTTCACCTGGGCGAAACTTTCGGCGCGTTCCTCGATGATGCCGCGGACGTAACGCAGCAAGCGGCCCACACGTTCGGCGTCTTCGGCGTTGATAATGCCGCCAACGTGCGGGAGTACCTCGAGCATCTGCAGACCGTTGGAGGCGGCGTCGATCCCGTAGACCTGGATCGGACCACCGCGCGGGGTGATGGCCGCCGCGATGGCGATGGTGCGCAGGGCGGCCGATTTTCCAGAGCCGCTCGCGCCGAGGATGGCCATGTTGCCATCCCGGTCAGGTTCGAAGAACACGGTGGGCTGGGCCTGATGCTCTGGGTCATCCATGACGCCCAACAAAAGCTGCTCATCGCTACGCTGGCCGGGCAGCTTGGAGAAATCGTAGATCTCTGAAAGTTCGCTCAGCCACGGCTTCCGTGGAGGCTTCACGCCTAGTTCTACGGCAGCTAGCGACACATTGGCAACTACCTTGGCGATGTCATTGGGACCGGCCGAATCTTCAACGGGCGCCGCCTCAAGTTCCTGCTCCCAGGCCGCACCTGCCCCAAAGTCCATTTCAACAATGTCGATACGGGGGCGCTGCGGGGTGCGGCTGGTCCAACCACCGGCATAGCCAGTCTGGAAGCCCTGAATGCGCCCTGGGCCGGTTTTCGCAGCGCCTCGACCGGGAATGGACGGGCTGAAGTATGCGGCCGTGGGTTCGCCGAGGATGTCCATGGAGTCATCCACATCCGCCATGCGCAGGGCGATGCGCATGTTGGTGTTGGCGCGCAGGCTGTCCTTGATCACACCGGAGGGTCGCTGCGTGGCAAGGATCAGGTGCAGGCCCAGCGATCGGCCACGGGCGGCAACGTCAACCACGCCGTCAACGAATTCCGGAACTTCCTTGGCCAGGGCCGCAAATTCGTCAACCACAATGATCAACGACGGCGGCGTCTCCGGATCCGCTTCGCGCTCCATGGCGAGCAGGTCCTTGGCCTTCTTCCTGTTGAGCAGGTGTTCCCGGTAGTGCAGCTCCGCACGCAGGGACGTCAAGGCCCGACGAACCAGGTGGGGTGACAGGTCTGTCACCAAGCCAACGGTGTGCGGCAGTTCCAGGCAGTCGGCAAACGCGGCCCCACCCTTGTAATCGACGAACAGGAAGGAGACCCTGTCGGGGCTGTACGCCGCCGCCATGCCCAAGACCCAGGCCTGGAGGAATTCAGACTTTCCGGCACCGGTGGTGCCGCCCACGAGCGCGTGCGGGCCCTCGGTTTTCAGGTCAAGATACATGGGCTCTACGCCCTTTGACCCCACCAGCGCGCGCAGGGAACCTTGATGTTTCCGGTTTTTTACGGCCCGCGATGCCACCGAGTTGTTTTCCAACCAGCGGTCGGCAATGCCCGAAGTGGTTTCCACCAGGTCATGGCCGGCGAGGGCAACATAGGAAACCGCACGGGGCAGGTCGGAATCGTCGTCGATCGGTTTTCCGGCGTCCACCACAGGAGCCAGCATGCGCGCCAGCGCGGAGGCAAGCTCAAGGGTGACACTTTCACAGCTCACCGGGTAGGTCAGCTGGCCCAGCCGGACCTGTCCAGTGGTGGCCGTTTCGGCAACATGGACAAAGTCGCGGCAGGAGGCAGGCAGTGCCTCTACCGATCCGGCCACCCATAAGATGTGAACGCCAACGTCGGCGCCGTATTCGGTCAGTCGGGTCAGGCGGGCCCTGTCAACCTTGACATCGTCCTCGATGATGACCAGCAGCGCGGGCATGACCGGCTGGGGAATCTCGGATTTGCCCGGGTCAATGGCGCCACGATGGGCCGCGCTGTGAGCAGCTAGGGAGGCCCCGCGATTGATCAGCAGTTCCTCCAGCGCCGCAAGCAGCACACCCGCGGCACCATGGCCGGAGGCCAGGTGCTCGCCCGTCAGTGGGGAATGCACCGAGCCGACGTGCGGGAGCCACTGCAGCCATCCCCAGCGATCCTTGGATTCGGCCGATGTCATGGCGGCCACGGCAAGTTCGGCCGGCGAGTGCAGGCCCACTGCCTGCAGCACCAAGGCCCGGGCTACGTCATCCACCACGCCGCGTGGGCCCGCAACGCCGAGGGCACCGCTGGTACGGAATTGGGCAACAACGGGCACCGCGTCGATGTCTTCGAACTCGGTTTTGATGTCCTGGATCTCTGCCATGAATTCGGGCAGGGTGTTGTTCTCCCCCGGCACCTTGATGGGCGTCCGTGAGGGCTGGCGGCCAACGCCCAGGCGCAGGGAGAGGAAGTTCTTGTGCTCGGGCCGGTGCGTCCACATCAACGGACCCAGCTTGTAAATGGCATCAACGGTTTCCGCCGTCGAGGGACTTTCGGCCAGTCTTACGGCTCGCTCAATCTGTTGCCGCACGGTCATTTGGCGGCGAAATTCGACGACGGAACCACGGAACTGCTCGATGGAGTCTTTCAGTTCACGCTTGGCGTTGGACTTTTGGTCAAAGTAACCACCGAGCATCATCAGGGGCATCATCGCCATAAATACAAGGCTGAACAGGTTCCTTGTTACGGCGTACAGGACCGCACCCATCAGCACGGGGGCCATCAGCATGATGATAGGGAACCGGTGTGGTCTGGGCCGCTGGGGACCGCTGGGAATGGTTTGTTCCTCAACCTTGAAATGCGGCACAACGCGTGGGGAGCGGTTGAACTCCACGAGGGGACTGCTTGGGCCTGACTGTGCGCCGCGACCAAGACTCACGACCGAAATGGTCGTCTCGCCCAGCGTCACCTCGTCATAGGAGCCCAAAACTACTTTGGAAACCTGGGTGCCCTCCATCATGAGCCCGTTGGCGGAACCGGTATCGGAGATCTCGATGGTTTCGCCCACCGTGATGCGGGCATGGCGCTTTGAGGTCATGGGGTCACTGAGGCGTACGTCCGCATCCAGGGCGCGGCCCAGGTAGCTGGTACCGACCGGCAGTGAAAACTCGGCACCCTTGTCCGGGCCTGCGGTGATGCGCAGGGTTGCGGCGGCGGGGCCGCGGTCACGATTGGGAACTGCAAAGCTGTCGCTGACCTGTGTCAGGGACACAGTGGCGCCGGGCCGCAACCCCGATTCCATCAGGTTGCCCTCGGGCGGCAGGGTCCGTCCGCGAACGCCGCCCACCATGGATTCCTCCACCAAGAGTGAGAGGTTATTAGGCGCTTGTGCGCCTTTGCGGGAGGGATCACTTAGATACAGCTCGGTGGCAATGTCACCCACGGAAGCCAAACCGTCAACCGTGACGGCGAGGTTCTTATCCTCCTGCGGTTCACGCTTGAGCGTCAGCCTGATCCTCATTCAGTATCCGTTCCGCGTTCGCTTTCCAACAGTGGCAGGTCGTCAGGGGTCACTAGGTGGGAAGTAACAGCATGCTCCACCAAGCGTGCACGTCGATTCGTGGCAAGTTTTCCGCCGCCGCCACGCAGGCCGACCACGCCCACCCGGTCTAATTTGTCACAAACGTTGTCCAGCTTCCTGTTGAAGCGGGTCAGCGCCCAGCCCAACCGTTTGGCGGCTTGGGCAGAGGAAGGGATTGAGCTAAACCCGGTGCCTCCGCGCCGCAACATGGGTTCGGCCAGGGCAACAATCAGCGCCTTCTGTGATGCCGTAAACACCACCGGTCCAATGGTGGTTGAGCCGGCAGAGTCTTCCTCGCGGCTTTGGGACGTGAACGACGGCGAGTCCAGGTGGACAGAGAATTCGTACGTTGTGGGGCCGGCAGTGAAGACAACGTTTGTTTGGCTGAAGACCAACGGAATCCGGGCGCCCGGTGCCATCCAGGCCTGCATGCCACCTGCGGCGTCGGCGATCGTGGCCGACAGCATGGTGCCTGCATTGGTCAGCCACCAAATGCCGTCATACTTGCTGACCTCAAGGAACTTCCGGTGAAGATAAGGGTTGTCATCAACTTCGATGTCACCTTCACGGCCGATGCTAAAGATGCTTTCGGGCGACGGTTGGTACCATTCCCCACAAAAATCAATGGTCAGTTCAGCCATAACGGCAGCCCCCTCGTTTGCTTGCAATTCGTGATGGTTCCTAGGAGCACTTCTTGGCCTCCGGCGACGTCTGGCCGTTCTTGCGCACCAGCATCACAGAGATGCAGGACTGGTCATTTGAACCGTTGACCACGAAAACCTTGGTGTCCGTGGTGGGTTTGAATTCGCCGGAATCCACGGCGCTGACCGCGGCCCACAAATACTTGTCTCCCTCGGCCGGATCGGGGTTCTTCCAGGTCCACTCCGAACCGCCGTTCTTGGGTGTTGCCACCAAATCGGTGACAGAGGGAACTTCGGCGCCAATGACCAGCGCTGTGGGCGGGGCCGTCGATTCCTGCGTCAACGGATCGGCCTGCTCCGGTGCACCCACGTTGATAAAGACAATGATCCCCACCACGACGGCGGCCACCAGTACCAGCCCCGAGGTCAGTCCCAGCCACAGGCGCCGCTTCCCGGCCGGTGCCTCCGGTGTCAGAGGCTGTGCTTGTGGATGCTCCGCCTGCAACTCCGAGCGCTGGATCGTGGAGTCCAGAACGAAGTCGCTTGGCTGCACCTGAGCTTCCATACGGGGCCGGGAATCGGCCCACTCGGTGGGTGAGACGACGTTCGAATAACCCCTCCCACCGGCATTCTTGCGAACGGTGGGGCCGCCGACTGTGTCACTGGAGCCCTCGGCAGTTTGGTTCGTGCTTGCCGGCGCCTGAGAGGGCACGGTCTGGGCGTTACGGTTCAGGCCCGTTGTGGATCCGGTGACACCGGGCACGGTGTTAATCTGCGGAGCCCCCGTAAAGGATGCGCCGGATCCGGGGTTCTCGCGATGCTGCCGCGACGGGAATGTGGGGTTGGAGGTGCTCGCATCCGGGTCGATCGAAACAATGCTGCGGACCCGGGTGGCCTCTTCGTGTTCTTCCGGCCGCGAATCGGGTGCGGCAACTTCTTCCTGCACCTCAAAGGGAGTGACGGAAAGGTTCATATCTGCCTGCACACGCATGAGCGCGCGGGCAAAATCCTTGGCCGATCGATACCGGGAGTTCGGTGATTTGGCCATGGCCGTGGCCAACACCATTTCAAAGGCCTCAGGGACGTCCGCCCTGCCCAGCCGGGGAACCGGGGCCGAGGCAATGCGGTCCATCAACAGGCGTTGGGAATTATCTGCGCCCGGGATTACGAAAGGCGAATGCCCGGCCAGCAAGGTGTAGATGGTGGCACCCAGGGCCCAGAGGTCCACCTTGACCCCGTCCGTTGCCCCGGCGCCAAAAGACTCAGGCGGCGACCAGGGAATGGACATGCCGCCGCCGTCGGACTGGGCCGATTCCACCGTGCCGGAGATGCCGAAATCGGTCAGCGCGGGCCGGTTGTAGTCGGTGACAAGAACGTTTGCCGGTTTGATGTCACGGTGGGCGATGCCTGCCCGGTGCGCCGTTTCCACGGCAGAGGCAACCTGAATGCCAATTTCCAGCGCCTTGTCGGTGCTGAAACGGCCTTGCCTGTATTGCATGTCAAGGCTTGGCCGGGAACAATACTCCATGGCCAAGTACGAGTGGCCGGAGTCGGTGATCTCGGCCTCAAAAATCGTGACGATATATGGGTGGGCAGAGAGCTGGGCCATCAAGTTGGCCTCGGACTCAAAGCTGGCGCGCGCGCCTTCGGTCCGCAGATCCGCGGTGAGCACCTTCACTGCCACTTTTCGGCGCGGCCGGTCCTGCTCGTAGAGGTAAACATCGGAGAATCCACCCGAACCCAGAACCGAGAGGAATCGGTAGCCAGGCAGGGTGGGCGGGGCCCCCGGGGCGCGCCTGTTACTCACAACAATCCGTCAAAGAGCAACGAAACACCGTCGCCCAACTCAGCAATGTCACCATTGAGCAGGATCGCTTCCTCACCCTGGCTCAGGCGGCGCGGAGCCTGGCCCTCGCGGACCAGAACCGTACCGTTGGTTGCCTTGAGATCCACGAGCAGGACCTCCCAACCATCCAAGCGAACCTCAACGTGCGATCGTGAAATATCACCGTTTCCGCTCTTGACCTGGACGAGCCGGGGCATGGCACCGCCCATGACCCGTGACACGGACGGCTGGCGCCCGATGATCAGCGAGTGGTCAAGTTCAACCACTTCACCGGTGGAAATGTGCATGGTTCCCAGGCGCGGGCGGCCCACCTCGCGTGGTTCGGAATTGATAGGCGAACTGCAGTTGGAGCACTGGGAGCGGCTAGGCGGATTGGCGTGGCCGTTGGGGCACATGCGTGCCAGAACCATCGGTCCGGTTGGTGGCCGTGATTCCAGTTGCCCGGCCGGCTCCGACTCGTTGTTCAGTTCAGTGATGAAGTCACCGCGCATGACGGTGTGCCCGTCGTGGTCGGGATCGTAGGACTCCCCCGGCCGAGCCATGGCAGGGCCCGGACCATCAACAGGTGAACTTTCGGCCCCACCTGAACCGTCGAATTCAACGGCCTCGTCGGCAGGTTTCCCCCACGGCACCGAATCGATCAAGATACCCTCGGGCCATGTGGCGGCGACTGGTGCATCGGTTTCACCGGCGCTCTCAGCATTTTCCGCTACCGACGCATCGGCGTTGCTGCCGGCGACGGGCGGCAGCGCCGGCATGGGAGGTACCGCGTGTTCAGCGGTTTCCTGCGGAATGGGCTGGCCGTCTTCATCAAGCCGGACAGCCGCAGCCTCCACGCTCTGGGCCATGGTTGTTGCGCCGAAGAGGTAGTCATAATTGACAGTAAATCCGTCGTCAACGGCTTCCACGGCCGCCGTTGCTGAGTCCATCTCGGCTGCTTCGTCAGTCTCGGCTGCAGCCAAGGATTCATCCGGGGCTTCTGAAACCTCATCCGCGACTGTTTCCAGCTCCGGCTCGCCCGAGATTTCACGATCTTCGCCCTGGCCTGGCTCGTCGGCGTGGTCAGGAATGATGGTCCGGCTCAGATCAGCCGGGTCAATGTCCTCGGCGGAGGCGACGTAGTCGGTGCTGTCTTCGGAGTCCGTGCTGTCTTCATGGTCGGTATTGTCATCAAAGTCCGCACCGTTGATGAACTTCTCCAAGGCGTCCGGCGCATCTAGGGGCACCAGCTGGGCATTCCATTCGGCGTCGGCGGCCTCTGCTGCCTTGGCAAAACTGGCCAGGGTTTCCGCGTCGTACTCCGGTTCATGGGCAATCTCTTCTGCTGCGTCGTCATGCACTGCGTCGTCAGACGCACCGTCAGGCACAGTGGCGTCAGAAACACTGGCGCTGGGCGCTGCCTCGTCAGGGACAGTGGCTTCAAGTGCCCCCTCAGCCACAAAGTCATGAGCTACAAAATCATCGCTGGCACCAGCGTCAAGCTCAGGACTCTGGTCTGCCGGGGCGAGGGAACCGGCGTGGTACGCATCAACTTCAGGCGTCGGGGCAGCGAAGGCGGGCACAGTAGGAACGGGCGGAGCAAGGTCCGGGCCCTGCGTCACGACGGCCAGCGATTGCAGCCGAACCACGCCCTCGGCCAACGGCAAACGCAGCGTGTCTTCAAGGAGGCCGGTCTCATCCAGCGTCAGTTCGATCGAGTCAGCTAGGGGCAGCGATCGTTCGCTCCAGGTGGTGACATCGCGCCCGGAAACCGTCTCGGTGCCGGCCGCCGTGTGCGCAAGCAAGGTGACGTTGCCACGCAGGATGGCGTGAAGGCGGTCGCTTTGGACCACGATCGCGAACTGGGGCATGCCTGTGATGCCAGTGCCAAACTTTTCAGTCACTTCATTGAGCACGCCATGGATGGTGGGCTCTTGGCCCAGGTAGTCCCACAGCTCGCCCACGATTGCCGGGTCCGTTTGCCCTTCAAGGACAATGATCGATCCCGACCGTACAATTCCAAGCCAGGAACCGGTGCTGTACGTGGTGCTAACCATGATTCTCCTCGTGCAAGAGTGTTGCGGCAGGCACTTGCTCTGCGTCTGTTGGTGCTGCATCCTTTGGGGCCAGCACAGAATCCGGGATGGATTCCAGTACCTCTTCGTCCGTGATGTTCGGGGCTGTCGACGGAGGAGCTTCTTCCGCCAAGGGCATCCTGGGCAGTGTGTCGTCCTCACCGGTGATCTCCGGGAACTGGGCCGTTTTGGGGTTGTTCAGTGTTTCTTCGCCGGTCGCGCCGTTGATGTTGCTCGCATCGACCACCACCACAGTGATGTTGTCGCGTCCGCCCGATCGCAGCGCGGATTGAATGAGCGAATCCACCGCGTCCTGTGGGTGGCGCAAAGTACTCAACGCACGGTGGATCTGATCATCGCTGAGCTCGCCGGAGAGCCCATCGGAACACACCATGATTCGATCGCCCTCTTCCACAGGCATGAGCCAAAAGTCCGCCTCGGTGTCCGAACCGGTGCCCAGCGCCCGGGTCACGACGTGGCGGCGCGGATGAATCAGGGCCTCCGCAGGGGTGATGACTCCGCCGTCGACCAGTTCCTGAACCTCCGAATGGTCCACGCTGACCTGGGCAAAGTTCCCTTGGCTCAGCCGGTACGTGCGTGAATCGCCCACGTTGAAGACCAGCCAGTACGGCACGCCACGTTCCTCGACCAGCACCGTTCCGCTGACGGTAGTGCCGGCCCTGGCATTCGTCAGTTCACGGATGCGGGCATCGGCCTGACGAAGGGCCTGCTGCAAGTCCGACGCCGTTGCCTCCCGGGAGCCAGCTGTCAGGATGCGCTGCTGGCTCAGGGTCTGGATACACTCGCGGCTGGCGACTTCGCCGGCCTCGTGTCCTCCCATGCCGTCCGCCACGGCAAACATCGGGTCTGCTGCTAGGAAGGAATCTTCGTTCAGTTCACGGCGCAGCCCACGATCGGTGCCAAATCCAAAGCTGAGCCTTACCCCCGAGGCCGCACTTTTGGTGCCTTCCACCGCGCTCACGCGCGTCCCACCACGAAGTAGCGGTCGCCAAAGTGAACAGTGGAGCCAAGCTCAGCCAGTGCGGGCTTGCCACCTGGCAGGGGATCCATGTTTCCGGCGGGGTGCGTAATGCCGCTGCCGTTGGTGGAGTTCCGGTCGGTCACCCACAACCCTTCCCCGCTGACGCGAAGGTGCAGGTGCGTTTTTGACACGGACCTGCTGGAGTCTTGAATTGAGATGAGCCGCGAAATCATTTCTCCATCGTATCCGGCGGGATTGCGCCCGATCAGCGCCACTCCGCTGACGTCCTCCGTGCGGCCATCGTCAAAGGTCAACCGCAGGGCCTGGTTCTGGGTCAGGGGGCGGACCCGGGTTTCCCCGGCATCTTCCTCTAGCGCAGCTGCGGCAACGGTCGGCTGGGCGGTTGCCGGGGGCGCAAAGTTGGGGTTGGCGCTGCTGGGCGCACCGGGCACCGTGGTGATGGGCCCCTGGTCCACGGGGATCTGTGGCTGCGGGTTCGACGGCGGCGCGAAAGGATTGGCCTGCTGCACCGGCGGGCTCTGGAACACCGGCTGGTTTGGGGCCTGCACCGGTGGGGCTTGGAACCCCACGGGCTGGTTGTGGAACTGTATAGCTGGCGGCGCGAATTGACCTGGCTGGGCGGCGCCGTTCACGGGGCGCGCTGGTGGCGAGGCAATGGGTGAAGCCACCTGCGAAATGGTCGCCACATGCGCCGGGACAAAATCGGCCCGTTCGGCGATTCCACCGGTTTCCAACGGGTCGCGGCCGGTCTTGACGTTGAAGACCAGGGTGTGGGCCACCTTGTCATGCCAGCCCTGCTTCTTGCCATTGGCATCCCATGTATTGGAAATCAGCACCAGGATCGGGCCAATCGTGGGGACAATGCTGCTGACACCCACAATCAGGTGACGCAGGAAGATGGCCAACAGCCCGGCCGGTAGACCCTCCATATTCGTGGTTCGCAGTCCAAGCATGATGTTGCCGGGGGTCTTTCCGGATTTCGCTTCCCACAGCCACAGCCAAATAAAGTAGCCAAGGGAAAGAACGCTGGCGATGGACGTGGCGACCAGCAGCCAGGTCAAGTTCAACTGCGCAAACTCCCCCACCTGGGTCACCTTGACGTTGAGTGCACCAATCAAGCTGGCGATGCCGATCAAAATGCTCGGAAGGACACCGTCAACAATCTTGGCAACGAGGCGCCGCCCGGCGCCGCCGGGAACGAGTGCCGTTGCCGCTGCGATACGTGGATCAACACCAACTTGCACGGGCGCAACCAAGGGGCCGTTGGCTGAGGTGCCGACGGCAATGATGCCTGGAACTGTGTGCGCCTCGGGTCCGCCGATGGACACGGCTGTAGGTGCCGGGGAAGCAGCCCGGTTGGCCACCGCTGTCCCGCACAGTGTGCAGAAAGCCGCGCCGGGTGCCAGGGCAGCCCCGCAGTTCCGGCAAGATTCCGCCGCTTTTTGCCCCATGTGTTCAGTACCCTTCTTAGGATTTCTTCGTCAGCTTGGCCCAGAGGGAGCGTTTTGCCGCGCCTTCCTGACCGTTTTCGTCACTGCTATTTACTGCCACGCCGTTGGACGCCAGGCGCTGAGCCCGATCGTTGACCCGAAGACTGCGTTCGAGCTGTTTGTCCCGTGCGCGGGCCTTCGCGTCCGCAAGCAACGACCTCGGGGAGAACTTTGCCCGTTGCCGCTTCCAGAATCCTACCGACCCGATCATGCCGTTGACGGAATGATCCACGTTTTCCCAGTACATGGCGACGTCATCTTCGCTGGGCTGGCCCGGACCAAAGATGGCGGCGTCGGCGCGTTCTGCCAGCAAAGCCGTGGTGCCTTGGCTTTCAGGGAAGGCGTTGAACAGTGAAACGGCGGTCTCGCGCCGTGTCCCGCTTCCGTCGATTGGGGCACCGAGGTCAGTGGCCGTGCTGATCACTTCCGACCAGCCGCCGCCCACCCTGTCGGTGGGCAGGCCATCGCCATGGCGACGTTTCCGGCGTCGGGCCTTGAGAAGCGCAATGAGCAACAGCGGCAGCGCAATGATCAGGATCGGGATCGCAGCGACCCCCACGATCATCAGGATCGTGCCAAGGATGCCCGCTTGGTTGTTCTTTTTGCCGTCCGTGTCCAGCGCGTCGGGGGCACTGTCCGGGGGCAGATCGGCAGGTTCCTGCGGCGGGGGCGGCGGCTGGAGCACCTGCGGTTTGGGCTTGGACGCGTTTTGCGGCTCCGGCGGATTGGGCACGTGGTCCTTGTCCGGCGTCGGGTTGAAGGGCACCCAGCCGAGGCCAGCAAAGTTCACCTCAACCCAGGCGTGCACGTCAGATCCCTTGATCGGGACGGTTTGCGCACCGTTGTTGGGGTCCTTCTCATCCAGGTAGAAGCCCATTACCACGCGTGCCGGAATGCCGAGATTGCGGGCCATCATGACCATGGCCGTAGCGTACTGCTCGTCGTCGCCAACCATTTCCTTGCCGCTGAGCAGCTTGGTGATCCGCGCGGCGCTGTGCCCGGAGGTGGACTGCACCTGCCCTTCCAGGCCGTTGCTGAACTTGCCTTCGCGCTGCAATGCGCCTTCCAGCGCCTGGACTTTTTTGAGCGGGGTGTCGGCCTCCCCCACAATGTCATTGGCCTTGGTGCCCACGACCGGAGGGACATTTTCCAGCTTCGGCAGCCGGACCGAGCCAAATTCGAAGCCAGCCAGCTTGTTCCCGTCAATGCTGGGGAACTGGACATCGAGGGAGTAGCTGTCACCCTTTTGGACGCCCGAGAGGTTCAGCGCCGTGCCGGATTCCTTGTTCAGGTACAAGGTGGGCGTCTCGCCTTTGGCGCTTTGGTAGCTCAGGCTTTGCGCTACGGTGGCGCTGGGAATCCAGACTCCGGAATAGGCATCCATGACCAGTCCGACGGTGGTCCCTGTGCCGTCGGCGTTTTGGTTCAGCGACTTGGGGTCGCCAATCGGGGCAAAGGATGCGGAACTGTTGGGGTCAACGTTGAATACCACGCCGTCATAGTTGTCCATGGCGGCCACGCGAATGCGGCCATTTTTCGGCAGTCCTTCGACTTCAAAGAGGACTGTTTCTTTTTCATTCTTGACGTAGTCGCGGAATTTGGTCAGTGGCGACGGGAGATCGTGCAAATCTGGCGGCGGGATCACGGTGTCGCGCAGAACGTCGCGGCTTGCACTGCTTGTCAGGGCAGGAGCTGCTGCCATGGTCACGGCGCCGGCCACGAGGATGACCCCGGCGGCCATGCCGATCCGACGCAGAAGCGAGGTCCGGGCGGCCGCGTGGTCCTGCACAGGCTGGTTGGCCGAGATGGATCCGGCCGTTTCGCGCCGGAGCATCTCATGACGGTAGGCGAACCACGCAACGGCGCCGACCGTCAGCAATGAGCCGCGGAGCACGGGAAGGAAGACCTCGGCCGTGCCAAAGAGAATTGCCGTGATGAACAAAGCCACCACGGGCACCATGGCCCATAGGGCGTTGCGGAGGCGCCAGGCCAGGGTTCCCGCCACCACGGCGGCCACGAAGGCCGAAAGGTAGGGAACCACCATGACCTCGACGCTGGTCCCTACGGGTGCGGCGAGCGTCAACAGCTGTTTCCAGGAGAGCATGATGCCAAGAAGCAGGCCGCGCAGGGAGGCAAGGCTGGGGATGAATCCCAAGATTGCTTCATGGGAAGCGGCCAAGGCGCTGCCAAAGACCATGTAGACAACGAAGGCCAGGCCCACCATGGTGATCAGGCCAAGGCGCCAATGCGCGCCGATGGCGGCCATACCCAGGCCCAGCACGATCGCACCAATGCCAGCAACCAGGTATCGCGGATCATGGCCAAAGGTGGGCCCAAATCCCAGCACGGCGATGCCGAGCAGGATCGCCAGGACTCCGCCGTCGAGCAGGAAATGCCACCAGGTACGTCCGCCGGCAAAGAAGGAGGCGCCACGGACTACAGGACCGCGGGGCTGGCGCGGCTGTGATTGGCCAGCTCTGGCCCGGCTCTGTCGGCGTGTCTGTTGCTGCTGTTCTTGGGGCTGGTTCGCCTGCCCGTTATTGCCAGCAGCTGCACCTGCCGCTCTTCCACGCGCGCTCATGCAACGGCCTTTCGCAGGACAACGGCCAGATCATTGAGATCGCCTAGGGTGAGGACAGTGAGATCGGCGATGTTGGCACGGGCCGCTTGGGCCCCGGTGAAGCATCGGATGGCGAAGGCGCGAACACCCGGCGGCACCGAGGCAGCGGCGCTACGCAGCTGGGCGGGCGTCACTTTTGAGCCCACCACAAAGAACACCACGGAAGCGTTAGGTACGGCGTCGGACAGCGTTCGGGCCAGATCGACCGAGGTGCCACGTCGGGTATGGCCAGCCAACCGAGTCATGTCGTCCAGAAGGTTCCGCCCCGTTTCGCAGCGGATGGGTCCGCGTTGGGTGACAACACTCAACTCGCGATTCTCCTTGATGGCCTGGCGCCCCAGCGATGCCGCGGCCGAGATGGCCAACTCGAAATCGTCGTCGTGCTCGTATTCATCGGTGTTTACCGAGAGGGCAACGGCCATGTGAGAGCGGCGGGTTTCCTCAAACTGGCGAACCATCAACTTGCCTGTGCGGGCCGTGGTTTTCCAGTGAATGTGGCGGCGGTCATCGCCTGGGACATAGTCACGCAACGCGTGGAAGGCGATGTCAGAACTCGTGAGGTCCTTGGTGGTCAGGCCTTCCAAATCCTTCAGGAATCCGGCAGCGGGTCCGTCGATCGAGGTGGTGCGCGGGTGGACGTACAGATCGGTGGGCTCGGTCCACAACACTTGGCGGCGCAGCAACTGCAACGGATCGGCCCGCACGGAACGCACGGGGCCAACGGTGATGACGGCGCGGCGGGTGGTGGGGATGGTGAACAGGTCCTCGTGTACCTGCTCCGGCTTCATCCGTGGCAGGTGGAACAGCGCGGTCGCCTGCCCCACGGGTAGTTCCAGGGCAGCCGGAAGCACGGTGCGCGGGGACGTATTGGTGACAGCGATGCTGCCAATGGCGTTGTCGCCCACGGCCACCCGGGTGCGAGCCAGATCCAGCGTGACAGCGTACATCGATTTGCCCACGATGAAGGCGATGGCAATCAACAACAGCAGCACCGCAAACAAGGACGCAACTTTCGCCTCCTGCCAGCCGAAGGTTGCGCCGAGAATCCACAAGGCCACGGCTGCACAGATCACCACAAAGCCCAGGGTGCTGATGGATGCCAGGACGGGAACCGCGTAGCGCTTCCACCACTGAGTGGCCTTGGACCACCACGGACCAAGATAAATGGTGGCGACCTTGCCCGCCTCACGCCACAGTGATGTGGGGTGCAGGCGGGTGGGTGCTCCGTCGCGGTGGAAAGGCCGGGCCAGGACTGCGCCAACCTTGCCTGCTCTGGATTTCATGCTCATCTTTAACCTTTAACCGAATGTTCTGTAGCTGCGTGGGCTCTGTAGCTGCGGGTGCCGGTACTAGGCGGTTGCGCGTTGCTGCGGCGCGGTCACTTCGGCCAGGACGCGAGCCAGTACAACCTCGGGGGTGGCGCCGGCAAACTCAGCTTCTGGATCCATGACGAAGCGGTGTGTCCACACGTAGGGTGCCAGTTCCTTAATGTCGTCAGGAAGGACGTAGTTGCGGCCCTTGGCAGCAGCCCACACCTTGGCGATCCGGACCATCGCGATGGCGCCTCGGACGGAGACGCCCAGACGGGTTTCCGGGGCGTTGCGGGTTTCTTCACAGAGGCGTGAAATGTACTCCAGCACGGCCGCATCTGCGTGGGTGGTGGAGGCCAGATCCGCCATTTCAGCGACGGCCTGGGGGGTGATGATGGCCTGCATGTTGGAGGTCCGGTCACGCTGGCTGGAGCCGGACAACAGTTGTACGGTGGAGGCGTGGTCCGGGTAACCAATGGATGTTTTCACAAGGAAACGGTCAAGCTGGGCCTCGGGGAGGCGGTAGGTACCGGCCTGTTCGATCGGGTTCTGGGTGGCCAGCACCATGAATGGGCGCCCAGTCTCATAGGTAGTGCCGTCCATGGTGACGCGGGATTCTTCCATGACTTCCAGCAGAGCCGACTGAGTCTTGGGCGAGGCTCGGTTGATTTCATCCGCAAGGACGATCGTGGCGAAGATGGGTCCCTTATGGAACTCAAATTCCTGCTTCTTCTGGTCATAGATCATGACGCCGGTGACATCGGAAGGCAGCAAGTCAGGCGTGAACTGGATGCGCGAATGGGTGCCCTTGACGGTTGCCGAGAGAGCACGTGCCAGCATGGTCTTGCCGGTGCCGGGTGCATCCTCGAACAAAACATGGCCTTCGGCCAGCATCGCGGCCAAGGTCAGGCTGATGACATGGGACTTGCCCAAGATGGCCTGCCCAACGTTGGCGACCAACTTTTCAAACGTTCCTGCAAACCACGTGGCCTGTTCCGGCGTCATGGACATATGCTTCCTCTTTCAATCTCAATCGTTGGTGCATTGTTTGCAGCAAAACCTGCATTAGTTTATCCACTAGTTGGCGTTACTCGCCATTTAT
>JBKKBD010000126.1:0-3361 GCA_046714315.1 Specibacter sp. | reverse complement strand
GAGGTGATCAACGTCCTCGATGATGCATATGCGGCAGGGCTACGCACATTCATGTGCACCACGCACGACCGAATCGAAGCGGTCTGCGACCACGTGCGCAGCCACCCTGAACGCTACGAGGGGTTTTCCTTTTATCCCGGCATGCCCTATGCGCACAAATACGCCAATGCAGTGACGGAGGCAGGCATGTTGGGTGCGCTGAAGAGATTCCTTCCAGACACCGGACTGATCAATGCGGCACTAACGGGCGGCCGGTCGGTGGCCCGGAAAGATATTGAAGGGATTATCACCCTATTGATCGACGCCGAAATGAAGATGTTCCATGGATTGCCCACCCCTGTCATCTTCTTGCAAAATGTGGTGGTGGACCTCCTTCTGGGGCTCGGCTTCAACGAGGCTTTTAAGATCTTTGCCGAGCATGTTCAGACCCGCTACGGGGCAGCACCTGGGTTCATCACGATGAACCTGCCCCGTCTGCTTGACGCACTGGAGGAATTGGGTATTGAGAATCCCATTGTGTGCTCCAGCATCAACAAGCTGGGCTTCCGTATGTCAGGTGGCATCGAGGGGTATGAGGACGCATTGGAGAACCGGAGGTTCCGGCCCATCGCCATGTCCGTTATGGCGTCCGGTGCCATTCCGCCGCGGGAGGCGCTCGAATGGGTTTTGAGCCACGAAAAAATCGAGGCTATTGTCTTCGGTGCCTCGTCACGTTCCCACATTGAGTCCACGGTTCACCTCGCGGAGGAAGTTCAGGCCAGGCAGGCAGTACGTGGCTAGTGGCAGGAACAGTTGGGCGAGGTCGCTAAGACCGGCGGATCTGTGCCAGCGCATCCACGATGCGATGCTGGTAGGCGGTAGTACTGTGCCGCTCGGCGGCCGTCGCTGCATCGAGAAGCGCCTCTGATCGGAACCGGGGCCAGTCCTTGAGTATCCGTTCAAGGGCGTCGGCGATCTCTCCGGGACGTTCAACGGCGACGTACTGCGGTGTGAGGTAGCCACCTGCTGCTTCGCGCAGCCCTGCGGAATCACTGACGACTAGAGGGCGCCCGGCCAGGATGGCCTCGACGGCCGTATTGCCGAATGGTTCATCAATGCGAGAAGGAACCACCGAGGCATCTGTACATTCGAGAAAAGGCCACACATCGGGGCAGAATCCATGGAATGTCACGTGGTCTGTCAGACCCAGTGCTGCCGTCATTTCACGCAGCTGGGCTTCGTACCCTTCATAGCCCGGATACACAGCTCCGACAATGTCCAGGTGCGCGTCAATGTTGCGGTCCTTCACTTCCGCCATAGCCGAAATGAGCGTGTCCACGCCCTTGCGGTTGGATAAGCGCCCTACGTACAACACCTTGAAAGGTGGAGCTGCGTCCAATCGAGGTTCCAACCTAGAAGGAGGGCCGGTTACTCCGTTGTACACCACCGTCATTTTCTTGCCTAAGCGCGGAATGGTGTCGGTGAGGACATCTGCACTGAAACGGCTGTTGGCTACTACGGAGGTCGCCAACAACAACGGAGCCGCCAGAGCCAGCTTGGAAACTCTCGATACAGACTTTTCAGCTTCATGAACGTGGGAGAGCGCCGGGACACGGAACAGGCGAGCAAGGACCAACCACAAGGGTATTGTCACGGTGCTGACGTAGAGAACGTCGGGTCGAATCCGGCGCAGAAAAGCTCCGCCCTTGACGAGGTCGAGTACCGACTTGCCGGCCAGAACCAAGAGCCCCCCGGGTGTCCGGGCCGACTTGCGCAACACCGGAGTCGGACACAGGACTACCTCGGCGCCTCGCAGACACAGTTCCTTCCACAGCGGGCCGGTTTCGGGAAGAGTTGCCACGACTCGATGCCCTTGGCGAACCAGACCTTCCACGGTCTCTAGGAACACCCGATCGGCTCCGTACAGTTCCGGGTTGGGGTGGGCGGCCACAACAACCATGGGCGCGGCGTGCTGGACCATGTTCAACCTCCGTCAGCGTTCAATCAATGGGCTGGCACATTGATGAGAAGTCTAGGCGACGGGCGGGGCAGGCGGAAGCATTTTCATGGCCGAGAATGCAAGATCGGATCCATAGGGAGAGATCCTGCTCGAAGTGAGTACTCTACACCTCTAATCCAAGTAGTCGGAGGCATTGATTCAGGCCAATTGGTGGCCCAGTAGCGTACATCCGTGGCCAATACTCATTCCTTGGCCCGGAATTGAGGTAGGAACCACTCGGGCGCTTGATCTACGGGAAATCTAGAGTCATTGACAGGACGTCACCAGATCGACGTCCGGCAAGCCAAATATCAGGGGTGGTCTCACACCATGGGCACTACATGGAGCTTGGAATGGGGTAGTCGGGTACCGTCTGCGACGCGGACACAGTACCCGAGGAGCCGAACGACAACGTCCGTAGGGCGACATCGACACGGCGGCCTTGTTGAAAACGACTTGAGATTCACCGTATCCGCTTCACCGCCAACACGACAGTCGCTTCAGCAAGACACCGCACCTTCGGATCGGCTCCTAATGAGGAACAATGACTAACCAACAACCAAGGCTCGACGCGGCGGCAACCCGACGCTCATGGCCCAAAGTTCTACTTGTCGTCCTCTTGGCTTGCGCGCTCGCAGCGGGAATCTGGATTGTGGGACAGTCTTTCAATCGGACATCCTCGACGTCCGACGCCGGGCTGGGGACCACCCCGACGAGTCAACCCGAACCGACGGCAAGCAACTCCCCAACGGCATCTGCTAGCCCGAGCGCCTCTCCGGGGACTAGCAAGTCGGCAACGGCAAGCACCCCGCCAGTAACAACAAAAACCCTGGACCCGATCGCAAAACCCACCGCAACGGCAAAGGAGCCGGCCTTGAGTGAGGACGCAGCCCTCGCTGCAGTCCCACAACCCATCGCGGCGCCGGTTCCGTTGGAAAAGGCTGCCACGGTCGGCTCCGGTCTATCGGTCAAAGTCGTAGGTATTACAGCCGTCCAGGGTACCGCAGAGGGAATCGGAGAAATTGCCGGTCCAGCCCTCCAGTTCAGTGTCGAAGTGGCCAATAATTCAGCTCAGGAACTACCGGCAGACAGCATCTCGCTCACGCTTGAATATGGCAAAAACAATACTCCCGCTGCCAAACTGAGCGGGCCCGGAGCATCGGACTTTCCAGCGGTCATTGCAAAAGATAAATCTGCATCAGGAACGTTTGTGTTTAACGTTCCGGTTGACGAGCGCCAACAGGTACGCATCCTCGTCAGCCTAAATGCGTCCACACCCATCGCGGCATTTGAAGGTGCTGTGCCAGTCAGTAAAGGAACGCCATGAAAAAGCAGGCATACACGGTCTTGGGTAACCTGTCCGAATCAGGGAAAATGCGACGT
>JBKKBD010000125.1:0-31134 GCA_046714315.1 Specibacter sp. | reverse complement strand
CCTCCCGGTTCAGGACTACCGTTCCCGTGGTCTTGGCTGCGATGTGCTGGAGGAGCTGGGCCGTCTTGTCGATCTCGCCGAACCGGTCCAGCTGGTCGCGCAGGACGTTCAGGAGGAGGCTGTAGCGCGGCGGGACGCGGTTCACGAAATGAACGGCGTGGGCCTCGTCCAGCTCGAGGACGGCAACATCCGCCTTAAGCCTTCCCCTCCAGTCCACCTCACCGAGCAAAGCAGCGGCTACGCCGCGCGTGAAATTGCTGCCGGTGCGGTTAGTGAAGACCTTCAGGCCCTGGCTCTCCAGGAGTTCCACCACCATCTTGGTGGTGGTGGTTTTGCCGTTGGTTCCGCTCACCACGGCGACGCCGTGGGGGAGCGTGGAGAGTGTCCGCTGCATAAAGCCGGGATCGATTTTTTCGACCACCAGCCCGGGCAGCGCGGACCCTCCGCCCCTGAGCCGGGACACCCGGCGGACCAGCTTGCCGAGCGGAACACTGATGTAAAGCATGCTCTGTAATATATCCCAGCAACGGCATAGAACCCTTCCCGGAAGCGCTTCCGGCGCCGCCCCGGGACCAGCGCACATTATGCTGATTGGATGACAAACCCCCTTTCGGCTGCTTCTGCACGCGTGGGCTCGGGCCTCCGGATCGGCGTCCTGGCACTTCAGGGCGACTTCCGCGAACACCTCCGGGCCGTGGAAGCCGCTGGTGCCGCCGGCGTCGGAATCCGCCGGCCCTCGGAACTGGACGGCCTGGACGGCCTCATCATTCCCGGCGGCGAATCAACAGCCATCGACAAGCTGGCCCGCGCCTTTGAGCTGGCCGGACCGTTGAAGGACCGAATCCGCGACGGACTGCCGGTCTACGGTTCCTGCGCCGGCATGATCCTCCTTGCCGACGAGATCGCCGACCCGGCCACGGACCTGGCCGGCAACCCGCAGCAGACCTTCGGCGGCCTGGACATCACGGTGCGGCGCAACGCCTTCGGCCGCCAGCGCGAATCGTTCGAAACGGACCTGGACTTCAAGGGCCTGGACTTCAGCGCCACGGAATCCGGCGTTGCCCCAGTACATGCCGTGTTCATCCGCGGCCCCTGGGTGGAACGCGTCGGAGCCGGCGTGGAGATCCTGGCCCAGGTGGAGCCCGCCGACCCTGAGCACGCCTCCCATGCGGCCAGCCTGCCGGGGACAGCTAGAATTGTTGCAGTGCGTTCCGGCCACCTGCTGGCCACCTCCTTCCACCCGGAAGTGACTGGGGAGAAACGCGTACATGAGCTTTTTATCCGCATGATCAGAGGAGACGCGTAAAGCATGTCAGGACACTCCAAATGGGCAACGACCAAGCACAAGAAGGCCATTCTCGACAGCCGCCGTGCCAAGTCGTTTGCCAAGCTCATCAAGACTATTGAAGTTGCTGCCCGTGGTGGCGGACCCGACCTCCAGGGCAACCCGGCGCTTGAACTCGCCGTCTCCAAGGCCAAGAAGACTTCTGTTCCGGCGGACAACATTGACCGCGCCATCAAGCGTGGCGCGGGCCTGCTCGGCGACGCCGTTGAGTACCAGACCATCATGTATGAGGGCTACGGCCCCCAGGGCACCGCGATCTTGATCGAGTGCCTTACTGACAACAAGAACCGCGCGGCTTCCGAGGTTCGGCTGGCCGTCGGTCGCAACGGCGGCAACATGGGTGACCCCGGTTCCGTGGCCTACATGTTCACCCGCAAGGGCGTTGTGGGTCTGCCCAAAAACGGTCTCAGCGAAGATGATCTGCTCATGGCTGTTCTTGAAGCCGGTGCCGAAGAGGTTAAGGACCACGGTGAGAGCTTTGAGATTATCTCCGATCCTCAGGACCTCCCCGCCATCCGCGCGGCACTGAATGAAGCCGGCATCGAGTACGAAAGCGATGAGGCAGCCTTTGTGCCGTCTATGCAGGTTGAACTTGACGTCGAGAACGCCCGCAAGTTTATGAAGCTCTACGACGCATTGGAAGACCTGGACGATGTCCAGAACATCTACTCCAGTGCCGACATGAGCGCCGAGGTTCTCGCCGCTCTTGAAGAGGACTAGGCACTGCGTGTTCTAGGTGTTGACCCGGGTCTGACCCGGTGCGGGCTCGGCGTCGTTGACGTTGCAGCCAACCGCACGGCCACCCTTGTGGGGGTCGGCGTGGTGGGCAGCTCGCACGAACTTACCCTTGACGCCCGGCTGCTGGTCATCGCGGAAGCGATTGACCAGTGGCTGGACGCGTTTAAGCCCGAGGTTTTGGCCATCGAGCGTGTGTTTGCGCAAACCAACCTCAGTACCGTCATGGGCGTGGCGCAGGTTTCCGGAGTCGTCATGGTGGCCGCCGCCCGGCGGGGCATTCCCGTAGCGATGCACACGCCCTCGGAGGTCAAGGCTGCCGTGACGGGGAATGGCCGGGCAGATAAGGAACATGTCACCGCCATGGTGACCCGTCTGCTGCGCCTCTCTGAGCCGCCCCGTCCGGCCGATGCCGCCGACGCGTTGGCCCTGGCTATTGCCCATGCTTGGCGCAGCGGAAATTCCTTTTCCAAGGATCCTCAAGGCCCGACGGCGGCACAGCGGCTCTGGCGCGAAGCTGAGACTAAGTCCAAGGTCAAGAAGAACAAAGAAAAGCCGGGCCCGAAGTGGAACTAGTTGCTAGTAAATATGTTCGATACACTTAGGAGTCACCGAGTGGCCAATCCGTCCGGTTCTTGTCAGGAGCAGTTGTCATGATCAGTTTTGTTCGCGGTCCCGTAGCCGTGCTTACCCTGGCCCAGGCCGTCATTGACGTTAATGGTGTGGGGATGCTGGTTCACGCAACGCCCAAGACCTTGGGCAACCTGCGGTTGGGGGAGGAGGCCACCCTCACCACTGCCATGATCGTGCGCGAAGATTCCATGACTCTCTTCGGTTTTGCCGACGAAGCAGAGCGGGAGGTCTTTGACGTTCTTCTCACTGTCAGCGGAATCGGACCTCGCCTGGCTCTGGCCATCCTTTCTGTGCTGGAACCGGAAAGCATCCGCGTCGGAGTAGCTAACGGCGACGGCAAAATTTTCACGAAGGTCCCCGGCGTTGGCCCCAAGGTTGCGGGCCGAATCGTGCTCGAACTCAAGGGCAAGCTCAAGCCCACCGGTGTTACCACCGCCGCCGCCCCTGCGGCCGCTGCCGTCATGGAATGGAAGGACCAGGTAGTTGCAGCGATGACCAGCCTTGGCTGGAATGAAAGAGACGCCTTGAAAGCCATCGATGCCGCCGTTGCTGCGGAACCGGAACTGGCCGAGGATGGAAATGTGGCAGCCGTGCTGCGCGCCACCCTCCGTGGGCTCGGCCAGGACAACTCCCGTGCCAAGGCCGGGCGCTAAGTCATGTCTGGATTGGATGATTCAATTCCGCTCTTGCCGGGTCAGATCAGCATCGCCGGGGACGTTGCGTCGCGTTCCGGGGCTGCAGAGATTGTTGCCCCCGTCGCTGAGCCCGAGGAACGTGAGCTCGAGGCCGCGCTGCGTCCAAAGAACCTTGATGACTTTGTTGGCCAGGAGCGTGTTCGCAAACAGCTCGCACTGGTGCTCGCGGCATCGAAGATTCGTGGCCGCAGTGCCGACCACGTCCTCATGTCCGGCCCCCCAGGTCTCGGCAAGACAACTCTGGCGATGATCGTTGCGGCCGAAATGAACGCGCCGCTGCGGATCAGCTCCGGCCCGGCTATCCAGCACGCCGGTGACCTCGCTGCCATTCTCTCTTCACTGACCGAGGGTGAGGTATTGTTCCTTGACGAGATTCACCGCATGTCCAGGCCAGCCGAGGAAATGCTTTACATGGCCATGGAGGATTTCCGCGTAGACATCATCGTGGGAAAAGGTGCCGGAGCCACGGCTATTCCCCTCGAGTTGCCCTCGTTCACGCTAGTCGGGGCCACCACCAGGGCTGGTCTGCTACCCGGGCCACTTCGGGACCGTTTTGGCTTTACCGGGCACCTTGAATTTTATTCGGTGGCCGAGCTGGAACTGGTATTGCGCCGTTCGGCAGGCATGCTGGACCTGAAGCTCACGAGTGCCGGATTCTCAGAAATTGCCGGCCGGTCCCGCGGCACACCCCGAATTGCCAACAGGTTGTTGCGGCGCGTTCGCGACTGGGCGCTGGTGCACGGCGTCGAAACAATCGATGTCGGCACCGCCTCAGCGGCCCTAGACATGTACGAGGTTGACGCCCGGGGACTGGACCGCCTGGACCGCTCCGTCCTGGAGGCGTTGGTCAATAAGTTCAACGGCGGACCGGTGGGGCTCTCAACCTTGGCAATCGCCGTGGG
Organism: Specibacter sp.; assembly: GCA_046714315.1. Taxonomy (GTDB): domain Bacteria; phylum Actinomycetota; class Actinomycetes; order Actinomycetales; family Micrococcaceae; genus Specibacter. The sequence continues at coordinate 26,824 of JBKKBD010000125.1, read as the reverse complement.
GGAGGAAAGCGAAACAGTGGAAACCGTTGCGGAGCCCTTCCTGGTTCGCGAAGGCCTGTTGGGGCGTACCCCTCGTGGCCGCATTGCCTTGCCCGCTGCATGGGAGCACCTGGGCCTGAAAATGCCAGGGAACGCCGTGGCCGCAGCAATGCTGCCCATCGATGAGGACGCTTAGCCGGAATCGGCAGCAACGGTGATGTTTCCGCCGTCGAGTGCTCCTTTGTGTGTATTTATGGGTGGTAGTGGGCGGTTTCTCACCTTGTCCCCAGCTTTACCCCCTAGACTGGTATGACGTCCGGCACGTTTGCTCCGTTGCTTGGCTCCACATTCTCCTTAACGAACGGATTTTCCGCTGTGTTCTCCAGCAGTATTTTAGCCGCAGACCCCGCCGCACCGGCCGGTCTCTTGAGCCCCATGAACCTTGTCTTGTTCGCGATGTTTGCTCTCCTGATTTTCATGATGGTCCGCAAGCAGAAGAAGACCAAGGCTGCCGCAGAGGAGCAGCGCGCGAAGTTGGCTCCGGGCGTCGAGATGATGACCAACTTTGGCCTGTTCGGCAAGGTCCTGTCGATCGACGAGGACGAGAACAAGATTGTCCTGGAGATCTCACCCGGGACCACCGCGACGGTTCACCGCCAGACCGTTGCGAAGATCATTGCCCCTGAAGAAGCAGCAGCCGTCGTGCCTGATGATGCTTCCTCGCTCACCTTGGGCAAGCTGGACCAGGCCGAGGAAACCGCTGAGGAATCCATTGAGCGCTTGAAGAACGAAAACAACAAAGACAACTAGCCTTATCCGGGTTGGCAGCTGCTGTGTCAGAACTTTCGGTTCCATGGCACAGCAGCCTTGCTATGTTCTCACTACCCGTGACCAATAGAAGGATCCCTTGATGGCACGAACCGGTCCGACGTCCACAGCCCGCAGAACTCTTCTGTGGCTTGCGGCGATCATCATTGCATGCACCCTGGCAGTAGGCGGCGGCGTAATCGCCGGTGCCGCCACCTGGGCGCCAAAACTTGGCTTGGACCTCGAGGGCGGCACCCAGATGATTCTGGCGCCAAAGGTCGAGGGCGCCGGCAGCATCAACTCCGAACAGCTTGATCAGGCTGTATCCATCATTCGCCAGCGCGTTGATGGTTCGGGTGTTTCTGAGGCACAGATCGCCACCGAAGGTGGGCGCAATGTTGTTGTGAGCATGCCGGGCAAGCCCACGGACGAAGAGCGTGACCTCATCAAGGCTTCAGCCAACATGAGCTTCCGCCCCGTGATTGCCACATCCGGGAATCCAGCTGGTGCTGTTGCTGAAGCGGATCGAACCGCCGAGGCTGATCTTCCCAAGCCAACGGCTGCTCCCGTCGATGCAAGTGACAGCAACTGGGTCGATGCCGCGCTCTACAAAGAGTACGAGGCCACCAGCTGCATCGCCCCGCTGACCGAGCGTCCCACCACCTCGGATGCCACGAAGCCCATTGTGAGCTGTGAGCCCGAAACAGGTGTCAAGTACATCCTCGGGCCGGTAGAAATCCCCGGAAAGTGGATCAAGGACGCCAGCTATGGCCTCGCACAGGGTGCACAGGGTGCCACCACCAATCAGTGGTCGGTCAACCTGACGCTGACAAAGCCCGAAGGTGCGGAGGCCTTCAAGGCCGTCACGCAGCGCATGAACGCGAAGTACCTGGTCAACCCGAATGATCCGCAGGCCCGGTTCGCCATCGTCTTGGACGACAGTGTCATCTCTGCTCCCTCATCCATGGCCGTCATCACGGACGGTCAGTCCTCCATCACCGGTCAGTTCACCGAGGCCGGCGCCAAGTCCCTCTCGGACAAGCTGAAGTTCGGTTCCCTGCCCATTAGCTTTGAAATTCAAAGCGAAGTCCAGATTTCTGCCACCCTTGGGTTGCAGCAGCTGGAAATGGGTCTGGTGGCCGGGTTGGTCGGCCTTCTCTTGGTCGTCATCTACTCGCTGTTCCAGTACCGGGCACTTGGCTTCGTCACGATCATGTCCCTGGTTATTGCCGGTGTGCTGACTTATCTGGCGATTGTCTTGCTGGGTTGGGCCGAAAACTACCGACTCTCCCTGGCCGGTGTGGCAGGTATCATCGTGGCCATCGGCCAGACCGCCGACTCGTTCATTGTGTACTTTGAACGGGTTAGGGATGAATTGCGAGACGGCCGCGGACTCGTGGCCGCCGTCGAAAATGGGTGGGGCCGTGCCAAGCGCACCATCCTGGCCTCCAAGGCCGTCAACGTCTTGGCCTCCTTGGTCCTGTACTTTGTCTCCGTTGGCAGCGTCAAGGGCTTCGCATTCACCCTGGGTCTCACGGCGGTGGCCGACCTCATTGTGGTCTTCATGTTCACACACCCCACCCTGCAGCTTTTGGCACGTACCAAGTTCTTTGGTGAGGGCCACGCATTCTCCGGCCTGGACCCGAAGCAACTCGGAGCCATTCCGTTGTACCGCGGTGCCGGGCGCATCCGCACACCACAGGAGACCCTGGAAGTTGTGAAGGGCAAGAATGCCCGAGCCGCAGGTGAAGCCGAACGCCGCCAGACCATTGCCGAACGGCGGCTGGCAGCCAAGGAAAGCCAAATGGTTGGCAGCAGCGCTGCCGGGGCGAAGCAGCCAGAGTCCAGTGACGACTCCAAGGAGAACAACTAATGAAGAGTTTCGCCACTTTCGGCAACGAACTGTACACCGGAGAACGATCCTACGAGTTTGTTGGAAAACGTAAGCTCTGGTTCGGTATTACGGGCATCCTGGTGCTCCTTTCCATTCTGTTCCCCCTTCTTGGCGGCGGGTTCAACTTCGGTATTGATTTCCGAGGTGGCTCGCAGTTCACCATCTCCGAGGTCGCACACACCGATGCTGCCATTGGTGAAAAGGCCGTATCCGACGCCGCGCCCGGAACGGCCGCCGTCGTCACCAACGTCGCCGGAAAGACCATGCAGGTCCAGACGGACAGGCTCAGCGACGACGACACCCTGAAGGTCAAGGATGCGCTGAAGGAAGCCTACGGTGTGACCGAGGACCACATCACCTCAACCTTTGTAGGCCCCAGCTGGGGCCAAGACGTATCACGCCAGGCCATCATCGGCTTTATAGTGTTCGTGCTGCTGGCAACGGTCCTCATGGCTCTCTACTTCCGGACATGGCGCATGTCCATCGCCGCCGTCGTAGGCCTGCTGGTTGTCATGGTGATCACCGCCGGAGTTTACGGAGCCTCCAATTTTGAGGTGACCCCGTCTGCCATCATCGGATTCCTGACCATCCTGAGCTATTCCCTCTATGACACGGTGGTGGTTTTCGACAAGATTCGCGAGAACACAGCCGAAGTAACCAAGACAACGCGACGCACCTTCGCCGAGGAAGTCAACCTTGCCGTGAACCAAACGCTGGTGCGTTCCATCAACACCATGATGGTCGCAGTGCTCCCCGTGGGCTCGATCTTGTTCATCGGTGCCCTGCTGCTTGGCGCAGGCACCCTGCGTGACTTGTCCTTGGCGTTGTTCATCGGCATTATTGTCAGCACCTTCTCCACCATCTTCGTCGCAGCCCCCCTGTATTCCTGGCTGCGCGAACGGGAGCCGGAGCTTGCCAAACAGGCCAAGAAGGTTCAGCAGCACCGTGCCTCACAGGCCTCTGCTGCAAAGGTCGACGCCGTCTAGGTGTTTCGCACCACCTCGCCATAGAGGCTGGAGGGCCGGGTTCGAAAGCAAAGCTTTTGAACCCGGCTTTCTTTTGGTCAAAATTGACCGCAACGCACCTTAGACTGGACTAATGCCTCGTAGAGGGGGCGCATGGTGTGCAAGTGCGTGAGGGAGGTAATGCGTTGAATGGTGAATCACCCTCGCATGAGATTTTGACTCAGAACAGTGACACGCCAGCGTCTGGTGCCGATTCCGGTAACCCGCGCCCCGTGGATCCTAGGCCCACATTTCCTGGGCGTCGAGAGCGCACAAGATCACGGTTGGCCCGGCTGACGGGCTGGTCAACGGAGAGCTATTCGCCCATCCTGGAACCGTTGTTGCGTATTGTCCGCGCCAGAAACCCAAAAGAAGACTTCGAGCTGATTCAGCGCGCATTCTCCGTGGCGGAAAAATACCACGAGGGACAGAAGCGCAAGAGCGGCGATCCCTACATCACGCATCCCGTGGCCGTGGCAACGATCCTCGCCGAAATGGGAATGACCGGCAGCACCCTGGCGGCGGCCCTGCTTCACGACACTGTTGAAGACACCACCTACACCCTCGCCGAGCTGGAACGCGATTTCGGTCCAGAGATCACGGTCCTCGTTGACGGTGTGACCAAACTGGACAAGGTGGAGTTCGGCGACGCCGCACAGGCCGAAACTGTGCGCAAGATGGTCATCGCCATGGCCAAGGACATCCGCGTGCTTGTCATCAAGCTGGCAGACCGGTTGCATAACGCGCGGACGTGGCGCTTTGTCTCTGCCGCATCCTCTGGCAAGAAGGCCAGGGAAACCCTAGATATTTTTGCCCCGCTGGCGCATCGCCTCGGCATGAACGCCGTGAAATGGGAACTCGAGGAACTCTCCTTCGCCGCCCTGTACCCCAAGGTGTACGAAGAAATTGTCCGGATGGTCCAGGACCGATCCCCGGAACGTGAAAAGCAACTCAGCCTCATCCGTCGGGAAATCGTCGAGGTCATGCGTGTCTCCAAGCTCAAGGCAGACGTCACTGGCCGGCCGAAGCACTACTACTCTATCTACCAAAAGATGGTTGTCCGCAACAAGGACTTCGATGACATCAACGATCTCCTTGGCGTGCGCGTCATTGTGGATACCGTGGGTGATTGCTATGCCGCGCTTGGCCAGATTCATGCCCTGTGGAGCCCGCTGGTAGGCCGCTTCAAAGACTACATCGCCCTGCCAAAGTTCAACATGTACCAGTCGCTGCATACCACTGTCGTTGGCCCCGGTGGCAAGCTCGTGGAGATTCAGATCCGTACTCTGGAAATGCACCAGCGGGCCGAATATGGCGTCGCTGCTCACTGGAAGTACAAGTCGGGCAACAAGGCACCCGTCAGCGTCCAAGAAGATATGAACTGGCTGCGTTCCTTATTGGATTGGCAGCAGGAAACCAGCGATTCAAATGAGTTCCTAGAGTCATTGCGCTACGAAATGAACTCCAAGGAAGTGTATGTTTACACTCCCAAGGGCAAGATCATCGCCCTCCCGGAGGGTGCAACGCCCGTGGACTTTGCATACTCTGTGCACACAGAGGTGGGAAACCGGACCATCGGTGCCCGCGTAAATGGCAAGCTGGTGCCGCTTAACAGTGAGCTCTCACACGGTGACACCGTGGAGGTTTTCACCAACAAGGCCGAGGGTGCCGGGCCCAGCCAGGACTGGCAAAACTTTGTCAAGAGTGCCAGGGCCCGAAACAAGATCCGCCAGTGGTTCACCAAGGAACGCCGTGACGAGTCCATTGAAAAGGGCAAGGAACTGCTGACCAAGGCCATGCGGAAGGCAAACCTACCGCTTCAAAAAATGATGACGCATGACGGGCTCCTTGCCGTCACGGAACATTTCCACTATGTCGACATTGAAGGTCTCTATGCGGCAGTCGGAGACGGGCATACCTCTGCACAGTCCGTCGTCGAACGCCTACGCGACGTCCTTGGATTTAGTGACTTCATTGAGGACGCTCCGGCCCCGCCGACCAGCCACGTCTCAACAGCCCGCTCACGGATCTCAGAGTCCGGCGTCATCGTCCACGGCATGGCCGATGTCCTGGTCAAGCTGGCCAGATGTTGCACTCCGGTTCCGCCTGATCCCATTGCCGGATTTGTCACGAAGGGATCGGGAATCTCGGTACACAGGCAGGACTGTCCCAACCTGCTGCACATGCAGAAAGAACCCGACAGGCTCGTCGACGTCGAATGGGCACCTACCCAATCTGGTGTGTTCCTCGTGGAGATCCAGGTTGAGGCACTTGACCGCAAGAGCCTGTTGGCCGACGTTACGCGCGTGCTGGCCGAGAGCCACGTGAACATTCTTGCCGCCGGGGTCAGCACCACTCGCGACCGCGTGGCCATGTCCAAGTTCGCTTTTGAGATGGGTGACCCCCAATACCTGGATCACGTGCTCAATTCAGTGCGCCGCATTGACGGGGTATTCGACGTATACCGTGCAACGGGAACCCAGCGACGGGCGTAGCCGAGGCTGGGCGAGGCGTTGTCAGGCCGATTTTCCTTCGATCAGTTCCGCCAGAAGCGCCTGGCCCCTGATCTTGCCGGGTACATGGCTGGCAAGGCTTAAAGCCTGCCGAATGCGGCCCAACGGGCAGTGCAATGAGGGCACGGAGCTCATACGGAGCAGCACGTCCCTCGCAAGACCGTGCGGGGCGGTACGGGCAACGTCAAGGGCCGTTCGCAACGGGCTGGTGACAAGGACTTCGCCGATGGGCTGGGTATCGAAGGCATCGAGGTACACCTCGCGCAGGCTGCAGCCACTGAACGGCGGCAGGCTGGTGCTCTTGCCCGAGCGATCCTGGACCAGGGCGATGACCCCGGGCGGGGGAGCACAGCCATAGACCCAAGCTGCGGATAACTGGCTCAGGGCTGCTCGCTTGGCCAACCCGGCAGGGACGTGATGCGCAAGTGCCGCGGCACGCAATTGGGGGGATTCCGCAACCGCCATGGAACGGAACGCGTCCCCAATAATGGGCCAGAGCACGCCGTCGATCTTCATGGCGTGAAGTTCGGCCAACGCAAAGAGCTTGCCCGGGACCAAAAGGGCATCTGATCCGGCGGCGGGAATTTCTGTCATGATCCAAGACTGCACCTTGAAATGGGCAAGCAAAAGGCCCCCAAGCCGGATTGTGGACAACCCGGCCCGGAGGCCCTTCCAAGCTGCATCAGCGCTCCATGGTGCTAGGAGAAGTCGGCTGCTGCCTTCTGGATCTGCTCGAGCCACAGCTCGCGCGCTGCCAGTGCCTCGGAGGCCTTGGCGACCTTGCGGGCGTCACCGGCCTTCTCAGCCTTTGCGAGATCGTCCTTCAGGCCAGCGATGGTGGCTTCGAGCTGGCTCAGGGCGCTGCTGGTTCGGGCCTTGGCTTCCGGATCGCTCCGACGCCAGTTGTCCTCGTCAGCGGAACGCACGGCGTCCTCAACCTTGCGCAGGCCGGCCTCGATACGCTGCATGTCGTTGCGGGGAACCTTGCCGGCTTCCTCCCAGCGATCACGGATGTTCTGCAGCGCCTTCTTTGTTGTGTTCAGGTCCTTGATGGGAAGCAATGCTTCTGCTTCGGCAATCAGGGCTTCCTTGACATGCAAGTTGGCGCCGAATTCCTCATCGAGGGCATTGTTGGCGTCTTGGCGGGCAGCGAAGAACTTGTCCTGAGCGCCGCGGAAGCGGGCCCACAGGGCGTCATCGTCCTTGCGGCTGGCGCGCGGGGATGCCTTCCACTGGTCCATCAGGCGGCGGTATTCGCCAGCCGCGAAGCCCCACTCGGTGGACGTCGCCAATGCCTCGGCGGCCTCGATCAAGGATTCCTTGGCCGTCTTGGCTGCTGCATTGTTGTTGTCCAGCTGCGAGAAGTACGCGCGGCGGTGACGGTCAAAGACGGTGCGGGCGCTGCGGAACCGCTTCCACAGGCCTTCCTCCGTAGCCCGGCCAAGGCGCATGCCCGACTTCTGGGCCAGCTTCCAGGCCTCGAAGAGGTCGTTCATGCGGGCGCTGCTGACCTTCCACTGAATCGCGGAGGGGTCTTCGGCGGCGATGACCTCGGCTTCAGCAACGATGGCTTCACGCGCGGCCAGCTCAACGGAGCGTGCTGCATCGTGTGAAGCGCGCTCTGCGGTGCCGAGCTCCTTGATATTTTCTTCAAGGACCACAAGGCGGGCAAGAGCGGCGTTGACGTCGCCTACGCTGGTCCGCTCACCCAGCTGCTCACGCAGGTGCGTCACGGCCTTGTTCATGTCCGTGGTGGGTGCCTTGGCCTCAACGCGCTGCTCAAGCAGGGCAACCTGGGCGATGATGTCATCAAATTTGCGGACAAAATACGTCAGCGCCTCTTCCTTGCTGGCGCCCGGGTACTGGCCCACGGGGAACTCTTCGCCGTCAAGGATCAGGAATACATGACCGTCTTCTTCGGCGCGGCCAAACTTGGCAGCCTCGGCCAAGTTGACTGCGGGGGCAGCAGGGGCAGGCGCAGCCGGAGAAGCGGAGGGCGCTGCTGCTGGTGCCTTGGGGCGGGCCGCGAAGGCTGCCGGCGAAGGTGAAGCAGCCGGTGAAGGTGAGGGGGCCGGGACGGGAGCCGCGGGTGCCGGCACCGGTGTCACGTCAGGCTGCGCAGGGGTTGCCTGCTCAGTGGTTGAGTCATGCCCTGTGGCAGAGGCAAGTGTTTCGTCGGATTCTTGACTGTGTGTCACCGCTAAAAGTCTTTCGCTTGATGGATGCTGACGGGTGCTGCAAAGCGGTATGGCCGGAACCGCGTGGTGCTTTTTCATAGGTGGGCACTAGCGTGCAACACCAGGGAAGGGCCTTAAAGAAACTACTTGAGTTGGAACGAGTCTATCGTCACCTTGGTCGACGGCGCACCGTCGGTGGCGCCGTCGGCGATCCCGGCCTTGGCAATCTCGGTGACAACGTCGATCCCGCTGGTGACCTTACCAACAATGGTGTAGCCACCTTTGTCCTGCGGCAGGATCGTGTCCTTGAAGGTGATGAAGAACTGGGTGCCGTTGGAATACGTGGTGCTGGCACGAGCCACGGCGATGGTCCCGGCAGGGTACTTTCCGTCCGCCGGCGTGTTCTCGACCGGGCCCCACTGGTAACTGGGATCGCCCTGGCCATCGCCCTTGAGTGAACCGCACTGCAGTACACCAAAGTCGGTGGTGTCGGCCAGGCGGTGACAGCTCTTGCCGGTCATGAAATCAGAATCGGCTAGAGACTTGAACACGGCTGCGGCCTGTGGCGCGGCAGCGCCGTCAATGCTCACGCCAAGTGGCTTGCCGTTGAGCGTCAGGGTCCCAGTAAAGGTTTTACCCGCGGCCGTGTCGGCCAAGGGAACCGTGGGGCTGTTGGTCTGGGCCGCTGCGGTTGCGGTCGCGGAAGGCGTGTCCTCAGCGGCGACGTCGGTGCTGTCCTTGCCGGAAAAAACCGTCAAGGCCAGGACCACGGCAATCGCCAGCGCGGCGCCAATGGCAATTAAGGCGATCAGGTTGTCGCGCTTGCGCCGGTGGACCTGTTCGGTATGCAGCGCCTGATTGGCTTCCATGCGTGCAACGCGGGCCTTGCCTTCGCGGCTGGACTTATTGCTCGTGACCAACTGTGCCTCTCCTTCAATTTGAGCGGTATGTTCGCCGCGTTCGAGCCTGAGCCGATCGGGCGGGTTAGGGGTGGAGTGCCAAACCTTATAAAATGGCAGTCGGTGTCAGTTTACTCACGGTTATGCCGCATGACGGCGTATATAGGTACTCACATCGCATTGCATTGAATACCCGCCCCACCGCATCCTTGGGATTGATTCCCGGATCCGGTGCATGTTAGGAGAGCAACACCCATGGCACGCAACGCCTCCTTGTCAGGTTTTCCCGAGTGGCTCCCCGAAGAGCGGTTGGTGGAACAGCACGTGCTGGACACCCTGCGCCGCACCTTCGAACTGCACGGTTTCAGCTCCATTGAGACCCGTGCGGTGGAGACCGTGGGCCATCTGCTCCGCAAGGGTGAGATCGACAAAGAGGTGTACGGCCTCTCCCGCCTGCAGGACGACGACGGAAACACCGCCACCGCCGCCAAGGACGACCCCAATGCGCTGGCACTGCACTTTGACCTCACCGTGCCGTTTGCGCGCTACGTTGTGGAGAACGCCGGCTACCTCTCCTTCCCGTTCCGCCGCTACCAGATTCAGAAGGTTTGGCGCGGCGAGCGTCCGCAGGAAGGCCGTGCCCGCGAGTTCACGCAGGCGGATATTGACGTAGTGGCCGACGGCGTACTTCCCTTCCGCTATGACGTGGAACTTGCGCTGGTGATCGCCGAGGCGCTCTCCGCTCTTCCGATCCCGGCCTTCAAGTTGCGGATCAACAACCGCAAGCTGGCCGAGGGCTTCTACCGGGGAATCGGCTTGACCGATACCGCGGGTGTGTTGCGCAGCATCGACAAGTTGGAAAAAATCGGCGCCGAGAAGGTTGCCGAATTGCTCATGAACGAGCTCGGTGCAACCCAGGAGCAGGCAGATAAGGCCCTTGCGCTGGCGTCAATCCGCACCGAGGACACGTCGTTCGTCGCTGCCGTGCGCGCACTTGGTGTCACTGACGAGCTCATGGAGGAAGGACTCAACGAGCTTGAGCAGGTCATCGCCGCTGCTGTAAAGAGCGCCCCTGGCTCGGTTGTGGCCGATCTCTCCATTGCCCGTGGCCTTGATTACTACACGGGCACCGTTTACGAGACGGTCCTGGTTGGCCACGAACAGCTAGGTTCCATCTGCTCCGGCGGCCGGTACGACGCCCTGGCTTCAAAAGGCAACCGCAAGTTCCCCGGCGTCGGACTCTCCATTGGCGTTACGCGCCTGGTGGCTCGCATTCTCAGCCAGGAATTCGCCAAGGCAAGCCGTAGCGTCCCCACAGCCGTACTCGTGACCTTGGTCGATGAGGATAGCTGGTCCGACGCCCAGGACCTGGCCGCCGCCCTGCGCGCCCGCGGAATCTCCACCGAAGTTGCCGCCAAGGCTGACAAGTTCGGCAAGCAGATCAAGTACGCGGACAAGCGCGGCATCCCGTACGTGTGGTTCACGGATGAGACCGGCGCCCACCAAGTCAAGGACATCCGCTCCGGCGATCAAGTTGCAGCAGACCCCACCACCTGGATGCCGCCGGCAGAAGACCTAACGCCGCAAATCACCCTGGCATAGCCCACTCTCCTTAACATCTGTGTGGCAGTTGTTGACCTAAATCGGGCTCAGCAAGCGCTTTTTAGTGCAATAACTGCCACACAGATGGAGGGGGAGTGGAGGCGGAAGTTCACGGTAAACTGCTAGACAAACCCTTATTTTGCGGCCCGGACGGGGCCGTTCATCACCATTGAAAGGAATGCTGTGCTGCGCACACATGACCTAGGCTCCCTGCGGGCTGAACATATTGGCCAAACCGTCACTCTCTCGGGGTGGGTTGCCCGCCGTCGTGATCATGGTGGAGTGGCCTTCCTGGACCTGCGTGACGCATCGGGCGTGGCTCAGATTGTTGTTCGTGAGGAAGAAGTTTTCCACGCGCTGCGCAACGAGTTTGTTCTGTCAATCACCGGAACGGTCTCACGCCGCCCCGAGGGTAACGAAAACCCGGCCCTCGGCACCGGTGAGATCGAAGTTCTGGCTGATGACGTCGTCATTCTTAACGAGGCCGCGCCGTTGCCGTTCCAGGTCGACGAGCACGTTGAAGTGGGTGAGGAAGCACGCCTGAAGCACCGCTACCTTGATCTGCGCCGTCCGAGCATGCAGCGCAACATGCGCCTGCGTTCCGAGGCCAACCGGGTTGCCCGCAACCTCTTGCACGATCAGGGTTACATCGAAATTGAAACCCCCACGCTGACCCGCTCCACCCCTGAGGGTGCCCGCGACTTCGTGGTTCCGGCCCGTTTGGCTCCCGGATCCTGGTACGCGTTGCCGCAGTCCCCGCAGCTGTTCAAGCAGCTCCTGCAGGTGGGTGGCTTCGAGAAGTACTACCAGATCGCTCGTTGCTACCGCGACGAGGACTTCCGTGCGGACCGCCAGCCGGAGTTCACGCAGCTGGACATCGAGGCAAGCTTCGTTGACCAGGATGACATCATCGCCCTGGGCGAGAAGATCGTCTCCGAGCTGTGGAAGCTGATCGACGTCGAAATCCCGATGCCCATCCAGCGCATGACCTACTGGGACGCCATGGCCCGGTTCGGTTCCGACAAGCCGGATCTGCGGTTCGGCCTGGAATTGACCGAGATGACGGAGTTCTTCAAGGACACCGAATTCGGCGTCTTCAAGGCTCCCTACGTTGGTGCCGTTGTCATGCCCGGGGGAGCCTCACAGCCCCGCCGCCAGCTTGACGCATGGCAGGAATGGGCCAAGCAGCGCGGCGCCAAGGGCCTCGCGTACGTTTTGGTCAAGGACGAGGGCGAACTGACCGGTCCGGTTGCCAAGAACTTGACGGACACCGAGCGTGCCGGTCTGGCCGACGCCGTTGGCGCAAAGCCCGGCGATTGCATCTTCTTCGCCGCGGGTGAAGTTTCCACTTCGCGTGCCCTGCTGGGTGCCGCTCGCGTTGAAATCGGTCACCGCACCGGCCTGATCGACCCCAAGGAGTGGGCGTTCGTGTGGGTTGTTGACGCACCCATGTTCGAACCCACCAGCGTTGCCGTTGGTTCCGGCGACGTGGCCCTGGGTCACAGCGCGTGGACGGCCGTGCACCACGCGTTCACCTCGCCTAAGCCCGAGTTCATGGACAACTTCGACACCGATCCGGGCAACGCGCTGGCTTACGCCTACGACATTGTCTGTAACGGTAACGAAATCGGTGGCGGTTCCATCCGTATCCACCGCCGCGACATCCAGGAGCGCGTCTTCGGTGTCATGGGCATCTCCGAGGCCGAGGCTGACGAGAAGTTCGGCTTCCTGCTTGACGGCTTCAAGTTCGGCGCCCCGCCGCATGGCGGCATCGCCATTGGCTGGGACCGTGCCGTGTCCCTGTTGGCCGGTGTTGACTCGATCCGCGACGTCATCGCCTTCCCGAAGTCCGGTGGCGGTTACGACCCGATGACCGAGGCTCCGGCCCCGATCACGGCGCAGCAGCGCAAGGAAGCCGGCGTGGACTTCAAGCCCGAGGTCAAGGCTGAGGCCAAGCCCGAGGCTGGCGAGAAGTAGCACCCGCTGAAAGGCCGGTCGCCCCGCGTGGGAGGCCGGCCTTTTGTCTGCCCAAGAATAGGATGATTCGATGTTGAACCCGGAAACCGCACCCGCAACAATGGACACCCTCGAACAGCTCATGGATGCGGCCTGGCCCGCACTGGAAAGCTCGACGACGGACGGCTGGGTGCTGCGTTCGGCCGGCGGAGTCACGCAGCGGGCCAACTCGATCTGGCCGGCTGCCGAAACGTCGGATCAGGCCGCCAGCCTGCGCCACGCCGAAGATTGGTACGCGCGACACCGCCAGCCGGTCATTTTTCAGCTGACCCGTCGGCCCGAAAACGCCGCACTTGAGGACTTCCTGGACGGCAGGAGTTACTCCCGGCAGTCCGAGACCATCATCATGGCCGGGACGCCGTCCCAGACAGCCAGCCCGGCGTCCGATGGCATCACCGTGACCCTAGCGGACGCGCCGTCGTCCGGATGGCTTGACCTATGGTGGTCCGTGGACGGCCGCGGCGGGGATGCTGAGAAGCGGTTGGCGCTGGACATTCTTGCCGGAGCTCCCTCAATCTACGCCACGGCACTCAATGGTGCCGGAGACACGGTGGGCACCGGCCGCCTGACCCTGGTGGACGGCTGGGGCGGGGTCTACGGCATGGCCACCCATCCGGAATTCCGCCGTCAGGGCGTGGCCGCAGCCGTGCTGGCTGCCCTCCTTGAAAATGCAGTGGGGGCCGGGATCGAAAACGTGTGGCTCATGGTCACGAACGCCAACGCCGGGGCGCAGAAGCTCTACAGCAACGCTGGATTCGCCGAGGTGGGCCGTTACCACTACCGCCAGGCACCGCTGCGCCGCGCGCCCGGCGCCTGCTAAGAACCCCTCCCGTCCTCAGACGCTCCCTCACCGAGGAAAGGGGCCTGTCCGGGCACCCCCGCCCGGGAAGTGAGGGAGGGTTCGCCTAAACACCCCGGGAAGTGAAGGAGCGTCGCTGAGTTTAGGGCTCGGTGATCCGGATGCGAATTGAGCAAAAATCCGCGGCTGCCCTTGTCAGCACATCCATCTTCGGGTCCACCACGGCCAGGGGTGCCAACCGGGTCAGCTTTGCATACTGGCGCAGGGCAGGGATTGCCAGCGCAGACTCCACCAGTAACTTGTCGCCACCCGTGGCGAGGTATTCAAAGCTCGCTGCGCTAAAGATCCGGGCAGCTTCCTGCGCGGCACGTTCGGCCACGGCGGCACCGGCGTCACTGCCGCGGGATCGTGCAGAGGCGCTGCCAACTTTGTGAGCCAACAGTTTTCCCGCCACGGCAACTCCCACGGCAAAGCCGCCGCGGCGCGCCAGTAGGATCCCGATCCGGCGTTCCTGCGCGGCCACGGAGACCAGCCGTTCCAATATGTCTGCACCACGGCCGGGCCGCCCGTCGTCTGGCCAGGGTGGTGAGAGCAGCGCGGCCGCGCCGTCGCGCATGCGCAACTGGACGCCGTCGTCCGTGTCCTGGGCGAGCTCCAAACCACCGTGGGCGGCTGAAAACCGCTCCACCCAGCCGGGCGTCCGGGCGGCGGAAACAAAAGCGGTGCGGTTCGGGTTGTTCACGCAGCAAGACTACCGGGCGCTAGCCTAGAGGGGTGAGTGACCTTTTTAGCAGTGCCCTTGACGGCGATGACACGGACGACGACGGATCCCTCACCTTTGGTGGTGGGCAGGCTCAACCGTCCTCGCGTCCGCGCAGCCCGCTTGCTGTGCGGATGCGTCCGCGCAGCCTGGACGAAGTCGTGGGCCAGCAACACCTCCTTGGTTCGGGATCGCCGCTGCAAATGTTGGCTGCCGGTGGAAACGCCGGGGGAGCGGCCGGCCCGGCTTCGGTCATGTTGTGGGGTCCTCCGGGAACCGGAAAGACCACGCTGGCGCATGTGATCGCCCGTGGGCCTGGACGAAAGTTTGTGGAACTGTCCGCAATTACGGCCGGCGTCAAGGATGTTCGCCGGGTCATGGACCAAGCGCTGACGGACCGGGATCTCCACGGCCGGACAACTGTCTTGTTCCTCGATGAGATCCACCGCTTTAACAAGGCACAGCAGGACGCGCTGCTGCCGGGGGTGGAAAATCGCTGGGTGGTGCTGATTGCCGCGACCACCGAAAATCCGTCATTCTCCGTGGTTGCACCGCTGCTTTCCCGCTCGATTCTGCTGACCCTGCAACCCTTGACGAACGCCGATATTCAGGGGCTCCTTGAGCGGGCCATCACGGACCAGCGTGGCCTGGACGGCCTGGTCACGGTCACCGACGACGCCATGGACCACCTGGTCAGGCTTGCCAGCGGTGATGCCCGCCGCGCCCTCACCACGTTGGAGGCGGCCGCCGGTGTTGCGCTTTCAGAAGTTGAAGCCAGCACGATCAGCGCCGATGCGCCGGTGGTCGTGAATCTCGCCGTGGCCGAACGGGCCATCGATGCCGCGGCCGTCCGCTATGACCGGGCCGGGGATCAGCACTATGACATCATTAGCGCCTTCATCAAGTCCGTGCGCGGCTCCGATGTTGACGCCGCACTGCACTATCTGGCCAGGATGTTGGAGGCAGGGGAGGATCCGCGTTTTATCAGCCGCCGCATCATGATCTCGGCATCCGAAGATGTGGGCATGGCAGATCCCACGGCTCTCCAGACAGCCGTTGCGGCAGCTCAGGCCGTGGCCCTGATTGGCATGCCCGAAGCCCGGATTATCCTTGCTCAGGCAGTGGTCCATGTTGCCACGGCACCAAAATCCAACGCTTCTTACAACGGCATTAACTCGGCCATTGCAGATGTCCGGGCCGGCAAGGGAACCACGGTCCCGCCGCCGCTGCGCGATGCCCACTATGCGGGCTCGGCCGGGCTGGGCCATGGCAAGGGGTACATTTACGCCCACGACGCCCCGCATTCCATCGCCGTTCAGCAATATCCGCCGGATGACCTGGTGGGGAAGAACTACTACACGCCCACGGCCAACGGTCATGAACGTGACCTCGGCCCGAGGCTCACTCGGCTCCGGGAGATCATCCGCGGCACGGGCGCCGGTAAATAGCATCTAGGCCGCTCAGGACGGGGCCAACCCGCGAGAACGGCGTAGAGATACACCGTTCTCAATGGTTCACCCCGTTTTCGGCAAAAACGTGCCGCGTGGTCCCACCCC
Organism: Specibacter sp.; assembly: GCA_046714315.1. Classification (GTDB taxonomy): domain Bacteria; phylum Actinomycetota; class Actinomycetes; order Actinomycetales; family Micrococcaceae; genus Specibacter. The sequence goes on along the minus strand of JBKKBD010000125.1, from coordinate 10,818 downwards.
CGCCGAGCGCACGGCCTGCACCCGCGCAATGCCGGCCGTTGCGGTGATAGACTTGGTGGCGCACTGGCAAGCTCTGGCTCCATGCACAACCTCACTTGTTGAAGAAGCGGGTATTCCCGCGCCTTTACGTGAGTTGTTGTTCATGCCCAGGTGCTGTAGCAATGGGCCGCAATAGCCCCAACTCTCCACAATGGAGGCCAGCCAAACACATATTGCAAATATTGGAAGGACACAAGTGGCTAACAACACACGTGCCCGCCGTCAGGCTCGCCTTTCGCGAGCCCTCGGCATTGCTTTGACCCCGAAGGCAGCCAAGTACCTCGAGCGCCGCCCGTACGGCCCCGGTGAGCACGGTCGCGCCCGCAAGAAGCAGGACAGCGACTACGCGGTACGCTTGCGCGAAAAGCAGCGTCTGCGCGCCCAGTACGGCATCCGCGAAGCACAGCTGACGCGTGCATTCGAAGAAGCCAAGCGCACCAAGGGCATGACCGGTGAAAACCTGGTTGAGCTCCTGGAAACCCGTTTGGACGCCTTGGTTCTGCGTGCAGGCTTCGCCCGCACCACCGCCCAGGCACGCCAGCTGGTTGTTCACCGCCACATCATGGTTGACGGCGCCCGCGTGGACCGCCCGTCGTTCCGCGTTGCCGAGGGTCAGCTGATCCACGTGCACCCGCGCAGCGAGACCATGGCTCCGTTGCAGCTTGCTGCAGCCGGCGCACACCGCGACGTGCTTCCCGCCGTCCCGGCCTACTTGGACGTGAAGCTGGAGAGCCTGCAGGCTCGCCTGGTTCGCAAGCCCAAGCGCGTTGAGGTTCCCGTAACCTGTGAAGAGCAGCTCGTCGTTGAATTCTACTCACGCTAAATAATCTTTGGCGAAGTAGAGCTGCGAACTTTTCGAAGCTTGAAACACAAAACAGCCCGTGGCAACCGCCGCGGGCTGTTTTGTAGCCAAAACACCTCCCTATGTGGACTAAGGTGTTTTGGGGAAAGAAGTTGCGCGTAGGACATTGACGGCGCGCAGCTTCCAATGATCGAGGAATTGAGGCGGCGCGCATATGAGTGGTGGCGACATTGCAGGATTGATTGCGGCGGGGGTCTTTGCTGTCCTCGTGGCGATATTGGCCGTTCCGATCTTCAAGCTCGGCCGGGTCTTCGATGAAATCCGCACAACCATAAGGCAAATTGGCGACGGCACTACGCCGCTCATTGACGAGGTTACGGCCACAGTTGCCACCACCAACACCCAGCTGGGCAAGGTCGATGGCATCTCCAACAACGTCTCGGATGCAACCGCGAACATCTCGGCACTTTCGGCGCTCATCGCTGCGACCATCGGCTCACCGCTGATCAAGGTCGCGGCCTTCTCCTATGGCGTCCGCCAAGCATTTGAGGGCCGTCGGAAACCAACCCGCGCCAAGCGCAGTCGATAACGGATTCCAGCCGGTATTCCATGACCTGGAATCCACAGAAGGACACAAGTGATGAAGAAGATCTTTTGGCTCGGGGTGGGCATCACCCTTGGCGTAATCGCGGCCCGCAAGATTGCAGCAGCTCAGGGAGCCATCGGCCCCGACGGCCTGAACAGGGCGGTGGGCCGGGTCAGCGACGCCGTGCATGACTTCGCTGATGCCCTGCGTGAGAACATGGATGAGCGAGAAACAGACTTACGGTTGGCACTGGGAATAGATCAGGCGCCTCCGGCAGCCGCCCGGGCACCACGCCACGAGAAGTTGACGCAGTAATCAAACGCCGGCGCCAGGGGCATCATGCCTGGTGCCATCTTGAAAACTGCAGCAAGCACGCATTAAGTAAGCCCTGAACATTTAAGCGTTTTACCAGTTAGAACTATTGAAGGAGCCACCAGGCTAATGAAATCGCACGACATCGCACGCCGCTGGGTAGATTTTTTCGCCAGCAAGTCACACACCCCCGTGCCCTCGGCCTCCCTGGTGTCCTCCGACCCGTCACTGCTCTTCACGGTGGCCGGCATGGTTCCCTTCATTCCTTACCTGACAGCCCGCGAGGTGCCGCCCTTTGACCGTGCCACCAGCGTGCAGAAGTGCATCCGCACCGGTGACATCGAAGAAGTTGGCAAGACCGTCCGCCACGGAACGTTCTTCCAAATGTGCGGTAACTTCTCCTTCGGTGACTACTTCAAGGAAGGCGCCATCAGCTACGCCTGGGAGCTGCTGACAAGCCCTCTTGACAAGGGTGGGTTCGGTCTCCCGGTCGAAAAACTGTGGGTCACGGTCTACCTCGATGATGAGGAAGCCCTGGAGATCTGGCGCGACAAGATCGGTGTTCCGGCCGATCGCATCCAGAAACTCGGCAAGGCGGACAACTACTGGTCCACTGGTCAGCCCGGCCCCGCAGGCCCCTGCTCGGAGATCTTCTACGACCGCGGTCCGGAATACGGGATCGACGGCGGCCCCGCCGTAGATGACACTCGCTACATTGAAATCTGGAACCTCGTGTTCATGCAGTTCCAGCGTGGCGAAGGGACCGGCAAGGACAACTTCGAGATTCTGGGTGAACTGCCCAAGAAGAACATTGACACGGGCCTTGGCCTGGAGCGCCTGGCCATGATTCTCCAGGGTGTGGAGAACATGTACGAAACCGATCAGGTTCGTCCGGTCCTGGATAAGGCCGCCGAACTGGCCGGTAAGAACTACACCTCCACCGAGGACCCCAAGGACCCGCACCACACCGACGACGTGCGCCTGCGCGTTGTCGCCGATCACGTCCGTTCCGCTCTCATGTTGATTTCCGACGGCGTGTCCCCGTCCAACGAGGGCCGCGGTTACGTGCTGCGCCGCCTGATCCGCCGTGCGGTTCGTTCCATGCGACTCCTGGGCGTTGAAACAGCTGTGTTGCCCGAGCTGTTGCCCGTCTCCCGTGACGCCATGAAGGGCGCTTACCCCGAGGTTGAGAAGGATTTTGCCCGCATTGGCCGCATCGCCTACGCCGAGGAGCGCGCATTCCTGCGCACCATCGCCAGCGGCACCGCCCGCTTGGAAGAAGCCGTCAAGGAATCCAAGGCAGCCAACACCTCGCTCTCCGGCGCCGAGGCCTTCGCCCTGCACGACACTTTTGGGTTCCCGATCGATCTGACCCTGGAAATGGCTGGCGAGGCAGGTCTGGCCGTTGACGAGTCCGGATTCCGCTCGCTCATGCTCGAACAGCGCCAGCGCGCCCAGAAGGACGCCAAGGCCAAGAAGAGCGGCCACGCCGATCTCACCGTCTTCCACGAGCTGCTGGCCCAGGGTGAGACGGTCTTCACCGGCTACACCGAATTGGAAGGTGAGGGACGCGTGCGTTCCATCCTCTCCAACGGAGCCGCTGTCCAGCACGCATCCACGGGGGACGAGATCTCCTTGATCCTCGACGCAACTCCTTTCTACGCTGAAGCCGGCGGCCAGGCCGCCGATACAGGTTTGATCACCGGTGACGGGTTCGTCGTCGAGGTTCTGGACGTGCAGAAGCCCATCAAGGGCCTGAGCGTCCACAAGGCCATCGTGCGTGAAGGTGAACTGCCTGCAGACGCCTTGGTGCGTGCCGCCGTCGACCGTGAACGCCGCCACGCGGCCGAACAGGCGCACACCGGCACGCACATTGTGCACGCGGCCCTCCACCAGATCCTCGGCCCGGAGGCAACGCAGCGAGGCTCCTTCAACAAGGCCGGCTACCTGCGCTTTGACTTCGCCTGGGGCGAGGGCCTCAGCACGGCCACGCGCTCGGAAATTGAAGAGGTGGCCAATATTGCCATCCGCAACAACTACCGCGTTGACACCAAGGTCATGGACCTCGACGCCGCCAAGGCCCTCGGCGCTATGGCGCTGTTCGGCGAAAACTACGGCAGCGAGGTGCGCGTCGTGGAGATCGACGGCGCCTGGTCACGTGAGCTGTGTGGCGGTACCCATGTGGACAGCACCTCCCGCATTGGCTCGCTGACCCTGCTGGGTGAGCAGTCGGTCGGCTCCGGAAACCGTCGCGTCGAAGCTTTCGTCGGCATGGACGCCTTCCGTCATCTGGCTGCCGAGCGCGCCCTGGTTTCGTCGCTGACCGACATGCTCAAGGTTCCCTCCAGCCTCTTGCAGGAACGCGTGGCCGCAACACTGGCCAAGCTGAAGACCGCAGAAAAGGAATTGGACAGGCTGCGCAAGGAACAGCTCAGTGCAGCCGCTGCAAGCCTTGTGGGTACGGCAGTGGACGCCAACGGTGTGCGCGTCATTGCGCACGACGCCGGCGAGGTCAGCAGTGCTGACGACCTCCGCGGTCTAGCCCTTGATCTTCGCGACCGCCTCGGCTCCGCCCCGGCGACCGTCGCGATCGCCGGCGCCAGTAACGGCCGCCCGATCATCCTGGTCGTCACGAACGAGGGCGCCCGTCAGGCAGGCGTCAAGGCCGGCAACCTCGTCAAAACTGCTTCCGGCATTCTCGGTGGTGGCGGCGGCGGTAAGCCGGACATGGCCCAAGGTGGTGGCGCGGACGTTAGCGCTATCGGCGCGGCACTGACGGCTGTCAGTGACGCCGTGAAGAATCGGCCGTAGGGCAAGCGTGTCGGAGCGAAATTTCCCGCAGGGGGTCAAGTTGGGCGTTGACGTAGGCATGGTCCGCGTCGGCTTGGCCACCTGCGACCCTGATGGCATCCTGGCCACCCCGGTCAAGACTCTCAGTCGAGACCTGAAGAAAAACAGCGACGTCAAGGTTGTTGTCAAGGAGGCCGCCGCCCGCGGCGCAGTCCAAATCTTCGTTGGCCTGCCCAGAACCATGAAGGGTGAGGAAAAAGCCTCCGCGGAAATGGCGCGCGGCTATGCTGACATTCTTGTTTCCGTGCTCGCTCAGGCGTCCATGGACGTCCCCGTGCACCTCATCGATGAGCGTCTGACAACAGTCAGCGCCCATCAGGCGCTGCATAAAGCTGGGGTTAGCAGCCGGGAACACCGTAAAGTAGTAGATCAAGTGGCAGCTGTTGAGATATTGCAGCACGCCATAGACATGCAAAAGGCGCGCAATGCCAATGTTGGCCAAGCCGTGCGCACCACTGGGCCGGGCGTTGTGGGGGCTGCCGGAACACCTGAACACGAAGAGGATTCCACCATTTCCACGCAAATTGGCGTGCCTGAAGAATCGACACAGGCACCATGAGTGAGCGGTACCGCGGCCAAGGGCATGTCTCTCAGGAACATGGCGCCCACAGGTACGAGCCGGAAGAACATGAGCGGTCGGCAGGTGAGTACCACGAGGGCCTGCAAGCTGCGCAGTACGCCGAGTACTACGAGTCTGAACACAACGAGGCCGAGTACCACGAGTCTGAACTCCACGAGGTAGAGCACCACGACGCCGAGTTCGTCCCGTTGCCTTCGCGACGCAGTAGCCGGGTGTCAAAGCGTGTTCGCAAACGCCGCCGCAGCCTGGCCTTCTTCGTTATCTTGATCTTGTTCGCCGTGGTCGTATTCTTCGCTGTGCAAGCGGTCAAGCCCATGCTTGGTGGCTTGCAGGCTGCCGATTACCCGGGCCCCGGGACCGGCACCGTGGAGCTTGTGGTCCCTGAGGGAGCCACGGGCCGCACAGTGGCCACCGACCTCAAGGAGAAGGATGTTGTTGCCAGCGAACAAGCCTTCCTTGACGCCTTGACGGCCGCCGACGGTACCGCAGCCTTGCAGCCAGGCACGTTCAGCATGAAGACACAGATGAAGGCCTCTGACGCCGTGGCAGTCCTGCTTGCCGTGAGCAACGACAAGGTTCACTATGCTGCCGTGGCGCAAAACCTGCGTATCGGCGATACCCTGGCCGTCTTGGCCGAGGGAACAGGCATTCCCGAAAGTGAATTTGAGTCCTTGTCCAACCAGCCGGCGCTCTTTGATTTGCCAGCGCAGGCCAAGAACCTCGAGGGTTATCTCTCGCCCGGCGAATACCGTTTCCCGATCGAGTTGGACGCCAAGGGCATTCTGTCCCAAATGGTTACGTCAACCAAGAAGGCATTGACGGACACCGGCATCACCGATCCGGCCGAACAGTACCGAGTACTGAACATCGCCAGCATCATTGAATTTGAAGGCAACAAGGCCAACTACGCCAAGATTTCCGGTGCCATTGAGAACCGCATCAACAATCCCAATGGAGAAACCGGCGGTCGTCTTGAATCCGATGCCACGGTTGCTTATGGCTTGGGCCTGAAGACGTACAACATTACGGCTGCGCAAAAGGCTGACAAGTCCAACCTCTACAACACCTTCGCGAATCCGGGACTGCCTGTTGGTCCAATCGGGTCCCCTGGACTCGATGCCATCAAGGCGGCGGCACACCCTGAAACCAACCCTTACTACTTCTGGGTCACTGTTGATTTGAAAACCGGTGAGACGTTGTACGCCGCCACTTTCGCCGAGCACCTGGTTAACGTTGCCAAGTACACGGCATGGTGCGAGGCCAATCCGGGGGAGTGCAAGTAGGTGATCGCTTCCCGCCAGGGCGCGGTTCTGGGGCACCCGATCGGGCACTCCAAGTCTCCCGCGCTTCACAACGCCGCCTACAAGGCGCTCGGTGTGAATTTCAGCTACCGAGCCATTGACGTTGAGGTCCCGGACCTTGCGGCGCTCGTTGCACAGGTGCGTTCGGAAGGTAACTGGTACGGCCTGTCCGTCACGATGCCGCTGAAGAACGCAGCCGTTGATCTAGTCGATGAACTTACCCCTGTGGCCCGAACCTTGGGCGCCGTCAATACGATCATTGCCACCATCGACGACGCCGGACACACCTTCCTGCGCGGCGATAACACCGACGTGGCCGGCATTGTGAACGCGCTCCGCCATGCCGGAGTGGGGGAGCGTCCGCGTGCCGCCATACTCGGAGGTGGCGGCACGGCCGTCTCGGCCATTGCGGCACTCGTTGACTTGGACGCCACCGAAATTGTGGTGTTCGTTCGCAACCCGGCCAAGGCGGCCGGAACCTTGGATGTAGCCGTGGCGCTGGACGCCCCCGCCTCTCTGGCTTCCTTTGAAGGTGCGGCAACCGTCCTGGGCGGGTTCGACGTCGTGATTTCCACTCTGCCGCCCCGTGCGGCAGACGGCCTGGCCGCGGAATTTGTGGCCTCGGGTGCCTCGGGTGACTCAAAGGGGGGCGTCCTGCTGGACGTGGCTTACGATCCGTGGCCCAGTGCGCTGGCGCAGGCGTGGGAGTCGCGTGGTGGCACAGTGGTTGCCGGGATTGAAATGCTTTTGTACCAAGGTGTGGAACAAGTCAAGCTGTTCGCGGAGGCCGGAGGATACGGCACGCTCGCAACAGACAAGCAAGGGGACGTCATCAATGTGATGTGCGACGCAATTGGCGTCCACAGGCGGAAACCCTACAAGCAGAACATGGCAGGATAGAGAGTATGTTGCGTTGGTTGACCGCCGGAGAATCACATGGCCCGGCCCTTGTGGGAATTATTGAAGGCGTACCCGCCGGTGTGGAGCTTACGAGCGCCCACATTCGGGACGCCCTGGCCCGCCGCCGCCTCGGCTATGGCCGCGGTGCCCGAATGAAGTTTGAGCAGGACGTTGTCACCATTCTCGGTGGCGTTCGGCATGGGCTGACCCAGGGTGGCCCGGTAGCCATTCAGATTGCCAACTCCGAGTGGCCCAAGTGGGAGCAGATCATGTCTGCCGATCCCGTGGATGCCGCCGAATTGGACGGACAGGCCCGCAATGCCCCGTTGACGCGTCCGCGTCCGGGACACGCAGATTTCACCGGCATGCAGAAGTACGCCTTCAGCGAGGCTCGGCCCGTGTTGGAGCGCGCAAGCGCCCGCGAAACGGCAACCCGCGTTGCCCTGGGTGTCGTCGCCGCCCAGATCCTTGCCGCCGTCGGTGTTGAACTTGTGAGCCACACGGTGCAGATTGCCGGCGTTGCTTCTCCGGAAACCGCCGCGCTGCCCGTTTTTGGCGACGTTGCTGCGCTTGACGCCGATCCGTTGCGCTGCTTTGACGCCGCAACCTCCGCCGCCATGGTGGAGGAGGTCGACACCGCCCAGAAGCAGGGCGAGACACTCGGTGGCGTCGTCGAAGTTTTGGCTTACAACTTGCCTCCCGGTCTGGGTAGCTACGTGCACTGGGACCGCCGCCTGGATTCGCGACTTGCCGGTGCCCTCATGGGCATCCAGGCCATCAAGGGTGTTGAAGTGGGCGACGGCTTCGCCACGGCAGCACGCCGTGGATCGGCTGCACACGACGAAATCGTGCGCGATGCCGATGGCCGGATCATCCGTACCTCGAACCGCGCAGGCGGCATTGAAGGTGGCATGAGCATCGGTGATGTGCTGCGCGTTCGTGCAGCCATGAAGCCCATCGCCACCGTGCCGCGCGCGCTGAAGACCATTGACGTCGCCACTGGCGAGCCTGCCAAGGCCCACCACCAGCGCTCCGATGTGTGTGCAGTACCGGCCGCCGGCGTCGTTGCCGAGGCCATGACGGCACTGGTCCTCGCCGAGGCACTTGTGGAGAAGTTTGGCGGGGACTCCATCGCCGAGACCAAGCGCAACATGGACAGCTACCTGGCGGCCATTCCGGCCAACCTGGATACGCTGGCCCACTGATGATGCGGTGTCGCTGATGGGGACCTGGCTGCTGCTGAAGCTGGGGCAGTAATGGGACAGCGCATGGAGCCCGCTTCAGTGGATTTCACGCCGGCGCGGCCCATCGTCATGGTTGGGCCCATGGCCGTGGGCAAGTCAGTGATCGGAGCCGAACTGGCTCGTGTGTTGGGGCTCGATTTTATCGATTCCGATCACAAGATTGTTGCCAAGCACGGACCCGTTCCGCGGATCTTCGCAGCCAAGGGGGAGCACCACTTCCGCCAACTGGAAGCCAGGGCCATTGCCGATGTCTTGGATGTGCCCAAGCCCAAAGTCGTGGTGCTGTCCCTAGGTGGGGGAGCCGTTCTGGATTCCGGGACTCAGCAACTTCTTGCCCGTGCAACAGTGGTGTTCCTGAGCGCTGATATTGAAACGGTCAGGGAACGCATCACCCGCAATACCGGCCGTCCCTTGCTGGCCTCGGACCCCGTAACCACCTGGCAGCGTCTGTCGGCCACCCGCGGCCCCGTATACGCTCGCCTCGCCGACATCACGTTGGATGTCAGCAATTCAAATGTGCCGCAGCTCGTTGAGCGGCTGATCCACCTGCTGGAAACAGAATCAAGGAAAGAGAATTCTTAAACCGTGAACATCCAGAGCACCCCCGCAGTCCCGAACACAGTCATCAAGGTCACCGGCGTTTTGCCGCATGAAAACTACGACGTCGTAGTGGGCCGTGGGCTCTTGTCCCAGCTTCCAGCATTGTTGGGTGAGCGGGTCAAAAAGGTTTTGGTCATCCACCCCCGTGCGCTGCGCATCACCGGCGACACCGTCAGGGATGACTTGGAAGCTGCCGGTTTCACGGCGCTCACGGCCGAGATCCCCGACGCCGAAGAAGGCAAGCACATCCAAGTGGCCTCGTTCTGTTGGGAAGTCCTCGGCAAGAATGATTTCACCCGATCGGACGCCATCGTGGCCGTGGGCGGCGGCGCCGTTACCGACCTCGCCGGCTTCGTGGCAGCCACCTGGTTGCGTGGTGTCAAGGTAGTCCACATCCCCACCTCCTTGCTGGGCATGGTTGACGCGTCCGTCGGCGGCAAGACCGGCATCAACACTGCCGAAGGCAAGAACCTTGTTGGCGCCTTCCACCCGCCGGCCGGTGTCCTGGTTGACCTTGACACCCTGGCAACCCTGCCGCCGAATGAACTCATCTCCGGCATGGCCGAGGTCATCAAGTGCGGCTTCATTGCCGATCCAGTGATTCTCGACCTTATCGAGGCAAACCCCGAAGCCGTCAAGGACTCCACCTCCCCGGTCCTGCGGGAATTGATCGAACGGGCCATCGCCGTCAAGGCAAAGGTGGTCTCCGAGGACCTGAAGGAAGCCGGCCTGCGGGAAATCCTGAACTACGGTCACACGCTCGGCCACGCCATCGAGCTGACCGAACGCTACTCCTGGCGGCACGGGGCCGCCGTCTCGGTTGGTATGATGTTCGCCGCCGAGCTGGCCCGCAGCGTCGGGCGCCTCAGCGATGAAGACGCCGATCGCCACCGTTCCATCCTCAACTTGCTGGGACTTCCCCTGAGCTACCGCCGCGACCGCTGGCAGGCGCTGCTTGATGCCATGCGTCGCGACAAGAAGACCCGCGGAGACCTGCTGCGCTTCGTGGTGCTCGACGGCATTGGGCGCCCGCGCATCCTCGATGTGCCGGATCAATCGTTGCTCTTTGCCGCGTACCAAGAGATTGCGTCCTAGGATGAGCCTGAAGGATTGGCCCTCTGCAGGCTTCCCTGGCACAGCCGTGAACCCCGAGACACTCTTGCCCGAGGTTGTCGACGAGGAAGCCTGTGAAGCGGCGCTGGGGGAATCTAACGATGCAGGGGACGCGATCTTTGTGCTCCTGGCTCGCGGCCTGACGGCAGAAGCCGCAGAGGCCGCCGCGGATGCACGCCTTGCCGATCCATCATCACTGCGTCTGCAGGTGTTGGACGCCGAGGTTCTGCGCGCAAGCAAGAAATACGACCGGGCCGAAGGAATCCTGCGCTCAGTTCTTCCAGAGGTTACCGGAACTCCCATGGAGCCCTGGGTCTTTCAGCAATTGGGTAAGGTGCACTTCAGTAACGGGCAATTCGAGGCAGCTGCAAAAGATTTTGCCTCATCGCTGGACCTGCGCGTCGCCTCCGGATCGGATGCGACAGCCATCTACTCGGCCACTGTCTCGCTCAAGCGAGCACTGGACCTAGCCGAACGGTCATAGTCCCCAC
>JBKKBD010000124.1:0-8360 GCA_046714315.1 Specibacter sp. | reverse complement strand
GCAGGCTTGGTGCGCGAGGGCATCGAAACAACGGCTACTGGACGTCCGGAGCCTTCCCAACCGCCCTGCCCCCATTCGCGCAGAACGGCAACAACGGCATGAGCCATGGCGGCATCAATAGGTGCATCCGGCGCTCCTGCGGCGAACATTGACCGCAGCGCATTGCCCCACCCAAGATCCGTGAGCCTGGCCAGGGCGCGACCGGTTGACACCAATTCGTCGGCCTTGAGCTTGCCCTTGATGGGTACGCCCAGCTTGTCCATTCCGGTGGGCCACATGGCCCGCGGGTCCAAGGGAAGCCCAGCATGGCGCAACGAGTCGCCCGCGGCCTCCGCAGCGCCGGAGGCAACCTCAGCATTGAACCAGCGTCCTGCACAGTTGTCGCACCGGCCGCAGGGTTCGGCCGTGGCGTCATCCAGCGCCGCTGCGAGATATTCCATGCGGCAACCGGACATGCGCTCATACTCGACCATGGACTGCTGCTCATCCACACGGGCCTGGGCAATACGCCTATACCGTTCCTCGTCATACGTCCACGGCTGGCCGGTGGACTCCCAGCCACCGGAGACCCGCCGTACCGCACCGTCAACGGCTAGGACCTTCAACAACAGCTCAAGCGGAGTGCGCCGCAGGTCAACGCGCGCTTCCAACGCCGGCGTGGACATGGGCTTGGGCGATTCCCCCAGCGCCGTCAGAACAGCCATGGCCTTGTCCTGGGCCGGCATCGAAGCAGTGGCAAAGTATCGCCAGATCTCCGCGTCCTCGCTTCCGGGCAACAAGAGTACATCGGCGTTGGCGCTGCCACGGCCGGCACGGCCCACCTGTTGGTAATAGGCAACCGGGGACGACGGCGCTCCCAAGTGAACAACGAACCCCAAGTCTGGTTTGTCGAACCCCATGCCCAAGGCGCTCGTGGCCACCAAAGCCTTGACCTGATTGTTTTTCAGGGCCTCTTCCAGTGATTCGCGTTCCATGGTGTCCGTGCGTCCCGTGTACGCCTTAACTACATGCCCGGCTTCGGCCAAAAGCCGGGCCGTGTCTTCGGCTGCCGAGACTGTCAACGTATAAATGATGCCGCTACCGGGCAGCTCGGCCAGGTGAGTGAGCAGCCACCCGAGCCTGTCGCGGGAATCGGCCAGCCGCAAAACACCCAAGCGCAGGGACTTGCGGGCCAACGGGCCCCTAATGGTAAAGACACCGGCACCCAGTTGCTCCTCGATGTCGGCAACAACGCGCGAGTTGGCCGTGGCAGTGGTGGCCAGTACCGGCACCGAGGCCGGCAGCTGGGCGATAAGATCGGCGATCCGGCGATAATCGGGGCGGAAATCGTGTCCCCAGTCCGAAATACAGTGCGCCTCATCGACCACGAGAAGACCCGTTCGCTGAATCAAGGACGGCAACTGGTTCTCACGGAAGGACGGGTTTGTCAGCCGCTCGGGTGAGACAAGCAGCACATCCACCTCGTCGGCCGCCAGCGCGGCGGACACCTCACCCCATTCGGTGGCGTTGGCGGAGTTGATGGCCATGGCCCGAACTCCGGCCCGTTCGGCGGCAGCCACCTGGTCGCGCATGAGGGCCAGCAGGGGCGAAACGATCAGGGTGGGACCGGCACCGCGGGCCCGCAATAGCAATGAAGCAACGAAGTACACGGCCGATTTTCCCCAACCGGTTCGCTGGACAACCAAGGCCCTGCGGTTGGAGTCGACGAGGGCCTCGATCGCTTCAAACTGGCCATCGTGGAACACCGCGTCAGGCCGTCCCACGAGTGCCCGCAGTACCTCAAGTGCCTGCTCCCGGGTGTTGGAAGGGAACCCCTGCCCGTCCGGGTGCCCGGACGGAACGGCGGTGGATGTGCCTTGCGCTGGGTACATTGTCATGTCCCCCAGTATTCCAGCGAGCACCGACAACTTACGAGCCACCAGGTTCACAGCTGTGGATAACCTCCCTGAGGCTCCGCCATGGAACTACGGCGGTAGCATGGTGGGGTGACTACTGAAGATATTTCGCCGGTTAATCTGTCCGACTCATTCAAGGCCTACGACGTTCGCGGCATCGTAGGAAAATCCATCACCACAGCCTCGGTGCAAGCCGTCGGTGCCGCATTTGTGGAGGTGTTGGGCCTGAAAGGGCAGACGGTACTGGTCGGTGGCGACATGCGCCCCTCATCCCCCGAGTTCTCCCAAGCATTCGCCCAAGGCGCAGCAAGCCGCGGCGCGAACGTGAAACTCCTGGGCCTGATCTCCACCGACGAACTCTACTTCGCCTCCGGCGTGCTCAATGCCGCCGGCGTGGTCTTCACCGCCAGCCACAATCCTGCCGAGTACAACGGCATGAAAATGACCAAGGCCGGTGCCGTCCCGGTATCCTCCGAAACCGGGCTCACCGAGATCCGCGATCTCGCCCAGTCCTACCTGACCGAAGGGCTCCCCGCCACGACCGGTAGTGAAGGCATCATCGGCGAGGCCGATGTTCTCAAGGACTACGCAGAGTTCCTGCGCAAGCTCGTTGACCTCACAGGCTCCCGCCCGCTCAAGATCGTGGTCGACGCCGGTAATGGCATGGCTGGCATGACCACTCCCGCCGTCCTGGGCGATGAGCTGCTGCCGGGCCTGCCCTTCGAGATCGTCCCGCTTTACTTTGAGCTTGATGGCACGTTCCCCAACCACCCGGCCAACCCGCTGGAACCGGCCAACCTGCGCGATCTCCAGTCCGCCGTCGTCAAGCATGGCGCAGACCTGGGCCTGGCGTTCGACGGCGATGCCGACCGCTGCTTCGTCATCGACGAACTCGGCGCACCCGTATCCCCCTCGGCCGTCACCGCATTGGTGGCCCGCCGCGAGATCGCACGCGCCAAAGCCGCAGGCGAGGAACGCCCCACCGTGATCCACAACCTCATCACCTCCCGCGCCGTGCCCGAACTAATCGAGCACGACGGCGCACGCGCAGTACGCACCCGTGTGGGCCACTCCTTCATCAAGGCCACCATGGCAGCAGAAGGCGCCGTCTTCGGCGGCGAGCACTCCGCGCACTACTACTTCCGCGACTTCTTCAACGCCGACACCGGCATGCTGGCAGCCATGCACGTCCTGGCCGCCTTGGGCGAGCAGGACGGACCCCTGTCCGATCTGGGCCGCGAATACGAGCCCTACGTTTCCAGCGGTGAGATCAACTCCCAACTCGAGGACGTCCCGGCCGCCGTAGCGCGCGTCCGCGAAGCCTACACACGCCAAGACGTCACAATCGACGAACTCGACGGCCTCACCTTCACCGCAAACAACGGCAATTGGTGGTTCAACCTCCGCGCATCCAACACGGAACCGTTCCTGCGCTTGAACGCCGAGGCCATCGACGCCGCGACCATGACCGAAATGCGCGACACCGTTCTGGACCTCATTCGCAAGTAGCGCCGGCAGTACCTTGGGTATTCGCCAGGCAAAGACATGACGTACAAACACAGACACACAGCACACTTGCAGGAGCATTGATGGATCACGAAACAACGCAAACAACGCACGCTACACAGGCCACGCAGTCTGAAACGGACAAGCTGGTCCAGGACGATCTGAACAAGCTGATCGGCACCGCCCTGGGGATTGCCGCCGAGCAGCTGGAGGCCCACGGGGCTTTCCTGCCGGTCGGTCTGGTCCTCACGCACGACGACGAACTCAACATGGTCGCCGTCGCCCCCAACACCATGGATGGCGAGGACGAAAGCGATCTTGACGCGGATGTCATGGTTGCGGACCTGTTTGAGGCACTCGGGCAACAGCGCGAACAAAACCGGGCGGCCGCCGTCGTCTGTGACATCCACCTGCCCGAAGATGCCACGGACGCCATCCACGTCATGGCCGAGCACAGCACGGGCGTTGCCGTCTCGGCGGTGCGCCCCTACCGTCAAGGGACAGAGGGCTGGGAATTCAGCGATCCCTTCCTTGAAGCCGGCGAGAAAGTCATCTGGCCTGCTTAGTGCGCATTAACAGCTTTTCTGATGTGAGCCTGCGGCTCTTGATGGTCTTGTGCTCCGCGTCTGGTGAGGATTTGCCCACCACGCGCGAGCTCGCCGACACGGTGGAGACCCCCTATAACCATGTCAGCAAGGCGGTCCTGAAGCTGAGGCAAATGGGCCTGGTTGAAGCGATCCGTGGCCGCAGCGGCGGTGTGCGCATCACCCCAGAGGGCAGAATGGCCACTGTGGGTGGCGTGTTGCGCGTTTTGGACGATCACAGTGACGTCGCAGCCTGCCAAACCGTCGCCGGCGAATGTCCGCTAATCCAGGGCTGCGGCCTGCGCGGCGCGCTCAATCACGCACGGGAAGCCTTTTACGCGTCGTTGGACGATGTGATTGTCGGCAGCTTGGTCCGCGGAGCACAGACCGGACCCGTCACGGTGACGTTAAGCACTCGCCCAGAAAGTTAATCCGCCACATCCTGCACCATTTTCTACAACACGTAGAATTTGACTTCTATGTGTCACTTAAATCTTGCATATTAGATGCTACTTTGGAATGGTCACCCCGACATTGATCCAAGGAGTAAAGATGCTTTCGGAAAAATCACGGCCCCTCATCGTTGCAACCCTCCCACTGGTGGGCTCTCGACTCGGCGCCATCACCCCGAACTTTTACAACCGGATGTTTGCTGCCCACCCGGAACTCCTCGATGGCCTCTTCAGCCGTGCCAACCAAAACAACGGCGTGCAGCAGAAGGCCCTGGCCGGCTCCATCGCCGGCTTTGCCACAGCACTTGTGGCCAACCCGGACCTGATTCCCGAGCAAATGCTCAGCCGCATTGCGCACAAGCACACCTCCTTGGGCATCGCCGAAGACCAGTACCAGATCGTCTACAAATACCTCTTTGAAGCCATCGCCGAAGAGCTGGCAGACGTGATCACGGCCGAAATCGCCGAGGCCTGGACGGAGGTCTACTGGCTCATGGCCAACGCCCTGATCAAACTCGAAAAGGGCCTCTACGCGTTGCAGGCCAATGACAAGACCTGGATGCCGTGGACCGTTGTGGAAAAGATTCCGGCGGGCACGGATGCCATGACCTTTGTACTGGAACCGGCAGACAACACCGCCGTCACGATCGCACGGCCCGGCCAGTTTGTTTCCGTCAGGATCGCCCTTCCAGACAGTTTGTTGCAGTGCCGCCAGTATTCGCTGTCCGCCGACGTGGAATCAACCACCCGCCGGATTTTCACCACCAAACTCGACGACGGCGGTGAGGTCTCACCCGTGCTGCACCGCCATGTAGTGGTGGGGGACGTCGTCGAACTTTCCAATCCTTATGGTGATGTGACGCTCGACGGCGATGGACCCGTTGTGTTTGCCACGGCAGGAATTGGCTGCACACCCTCGGCCTCGGCGTTGCGATCCTTGGCCGCCAATGGTGCCAACCGCGAAGTCATGGTGCTGCACGCAGAAAAGAACCTTGCCGCATGGGCTTTGCGCGATCAAATGACAACCGACGTTGCAGCGATTGACGGGGCACAGTTGCAGCTGTGGTTGGAAGAGCCCACGGAGGGATTCCACAAGGGTTTCATGTCTTTGGCGGGTCTGGACCTCCCGGCAGATGCCTCCATGTACGTGTGCGGACCATTGCCGTTCATGAAGGCCATCCGCAATCAAGCCATCGAGGCGGGCATTCCCTCGGCGAAGATCCACTACGAAGTCTTCGGCCCGGATCTGTGGCTGGCCGGCACGAACTAGCCGCCACCAGAAACCCTCGCTCACATCAGGGGGTGTTTTGACGAACGCTCACTCTCTACCACCGAGTACCGGAGGCAGAGTGCGCGAGCGTTTGGCGAAAATGCCCCGCATGTGAGCGAGCGTTTGGAGGGGGACATACGCACGAAGGGTCTCGATGGGCTCGACCTGCTGGTCGAGCCCATCGAGACCCCTTACGTTTTTCAGTTAGGCGGCGAAACGGGCCTTGAGGCTAGTCAGCTCCGCGGCCATTTCCGCCGGAAGAGAATCGCCGAAGCGTTCGTACCACTCGTCAATTCCCGCCAGTTCGGCCTGCCATTCAGCGGGATCAACCTTGAGTGCGTCTTCCAAGTCCGACGCCGAGACCGCCAAACCGTTCAGGTCCAGTGCTCCTTCAGCCGGGACAAAGCCAATGGGGGTTTCGATGGCCTTGGCGGTGCCCTCAATACGCTCGATGACCCACTTGAGCACGCGGCTGTTCTCGCCGAATCCTGGCCAGGCGAAGCCGCCGCTGGAGTTCCGACGGAACCAGTTGACAAGGAAGATCTTCGGCAGACGCGCCTGATCGCCCTTGGCAGAGAGATCGATCCAGTGCTTGAGGTAATCGCCGGCATCGTAGCCGATGAACGGGAGCATGGCCATGGGGTCGCGGCGAACCACACCCACGGCTCCTGTCGCGGCAGCAGTGGTTTCCGAGGAAAGCGTTGAACCCATGAAGATTCCATGGCTCCAATCCCGAGCCTGCGTCACCAAGGGAATGGTGGTCTTGCGACGTCCGCCGAACAGGATGGCGTTGATTTCCACTCCCTCAGGGGAGTAGTAGTCGTGCGAAAGCATGTCCACCTGGTCGATGGGTGTGCAGAAACGCGAGTTGGGGTGCGCGGCCGGACGGTCCAAATCCGGCGTCCAGCTGTTCCCCTGCCAGTCCGTCAGATGCGCGGGAACCTCGTCCGTCATACCTTCCCACCAAACACCGCCGTCGTCGGTCAAGGCAACGTTGGTGAAGATGGAGTTGCCCTTGGCGATCGCGGCCATGGCGTTCGGGTTGGTCGACCAGCCGGTACCGGGAGCTACGCCAAAGAGGCCAGCCTCCGGGTTGACGGCGCGCAGCTCACCCTCCTTGCCGAAGCGCATCCAGTTGATGTCATCGCCCAACGTTTGGGCCTTCCATCCAGGAATGGTGGGCTCAAGCAGCGCAAGGTTGGTCTTGCCACAGGCCGAGGGGAATGCTGCGACTACGTGGTAGTCCTTGTTTTCCGGGCTGGTGAGCTTCAGGATCAGCATGTGCTCAGCGAGCCACCCTTCGTCGCGAGCCATGACAGAAGCGATGCGGAGCGCAAAGCACTTCTTGCCGAGCAGCGCGTTTCCGCCGTATCCGGAACCGTAGGAGAAGATTGAGCGCTCCTCCGGGAAGTGCACAATCCACTTCTCGTCGTTGCACGGCCAAGCGACATCCTGCTGGCCCGGTGCCAGCGGTGCACCCACTGAATGCAGGGCCGGAACGAAGAACGCGTTGGTGTCTTCGATCTTGCGCAGAACGTCGGTGCCGATGTTGGCCATGATGCGCATTGACGCCACCACGTAGGCGGAGTCTGTGATCTCCACACCAAACTTGGGGTCCTGCGCATCCAGCGCTCCCATAACGAAGGGGATGACGTACATGGTCCGTCCGCGCATGGAGCCGGCAAACTTCTCATCCAGAATCGCCTTCATGGCGACTGGTTCCATCCAGTTGTTAGTGAACCCGGCGTCGCGCTCCTTCTCGGAGCAAATGAAGGTCCGCCCTTCAACACGGGCCACATCTTTGGGGTCCGAGAAAGCTGCGAAAGACTTGGGGAACAGCTCGGGGTTCAAACGCGTGAGAGTTCCGTCAGCAACGAGCTGATCGGTCAGTTCTGCATATTCCCGCGCAGACCCGTCTACCCAACGGATGCTCTCCGGCAAGGTCAGAGCCGCAACCTCAGCCACCCAGGCAGCCAAGCCCTCGTGGGTGGTCATTGCCTGCTCGACGTGTTCCTGCACTGGCGCGTGGCCCATCGTGTGTCCCTTCATTGGGTGGTAGGTGGTGTCTAAATGCTATGGCCCGAGATTAGGCCTCACCAGGCATCGGATATGGGACATACTCCTAGCTGCGGGTGTAAGAATCCCGGATTTCCGCGGGTTTCTATTTTTGTTATGGGTGACATGTGTGAGACAGATCACCTAGACCGGTCTAGTGTCTCGGAACACGGCCGATTGGGCCCTATCGGATTTGTACTCCACAGCGAACCTGGGCTATAGTTATTCACGGCCCGAGGGTCAACGAAGAAACAAAGAAACAAAGTAACTGAATATGCGTGCGTAGCTCAATGGATAGAGCACCTGACTACGGATCAGGAGGTTGGGGGTTCGAGTCCCTTCGCGCGCACTCCAAGAAAAAGTCCCAAACATTGCGTTTGGGACTTTTTCGTTTAACAACCACCCAACTTCCCTCCCCTGGCTAATCCAGGGCTAGCCGCCACCCACGCTCAGGGGCCGGCGCCGGCACCGATGGAGACTACTCCCCCATCCGCGAGATTGCTCCACGAGCGCCAGGAATTCAGGTCGAGCGATTCTGTCATAAAAAACTAGAGTGTTGCCGATCACATTTACTATGTGCTTTGATGATATGAATCAG
>JBKKBD010000123.1:0-3917 GCA_046714315.1 Specibacter sp. | reverse complement strand
GGCAGTTGTTGTCATGTAACTATCTTGCCATCTTGGCAGGCACTGTTCATGTGCGTCCGCTCGCTGTAGATTCAGCCACGTCAAGTGATATTTCCCCTCACGCAGCAGGAGTTTTTCTTGGATGCCGATTCAACTGCAGTAGTTTTTATTGAATTCCAAAATGACTTCACCTCTGAAGGCGGTGTTTTGCACGGAGCCGTCATGGACTCCATGCACGCCAACGGCACCTTGGACAACGCCGAGAAAGTTCTGGCAGCAGCCCGCGCGGCCGGGGCGACTGTTATTCACTCCCCCATCAGCTTCACCCCCGGGTACAACGAGATTGCCAAACACCCCTATGGGATTCTCAAGGGCGTGGTGGATGCCACCGCATTCGTCAAGGGTGCGTGGGGCGCAGAAATCACGGACAGGTTTGCCCCCGTGGAATCTGACATTGTCATTGAGGGCAAGCGCGGTTTGGATGCGTTTGGAAGCACCAATCTTGACTTCATTTTGCGGGCCAAGGGCATCAAGACTGTGGCGCTGGCAGGATTCCTGACCAATTGTTGCGTTGAATCCACCATGCGCACAGCCTATGAGCGCGGCTACAACGTGGTGACATTGACAGATGCTGTGGCCGCCACAAGCGTTGAAGAGGGGGAATCTGCTGTCAAGTTTGACTACCCCATGTTCTCGACGCCCACCACCTCAGCGGAGTTCATTGCCGCCCTGGAGTCTGCGCGGGGGCTGGAGGATTCCTCGCGAGGCTACACAGGCGTCTCCTGAGGCCGGACGGGGCGGCACAACAAAAATGCCGCCGTTTGACGGATTTGCCATAGTTCAAACTGTGGCAAATCCGGTAAACGGCGGCATTCTCACTAAAGATCGGTGGGCCCTGCGGGGCTCGAACCCGCGACCCACGGATTAAAAGTCCGATGCTCTACCAACTGAGCTAAAGGCCCGACCTAACGACAACCGCCGCAAAGATGAATCCACCTTTGCAAAAGTTGACGCATATCAGACTACCGCACGCCATACGTCAGAATGCAATCGAGCCGCCCTTTTCCACACGTTCGTCCCGCCTCCCTCGACCACACCGGGGCCGCGGGGGTAGTGTCATGTCATGAATGATCGAGCAGCCACCAACGTTCCCCGGCCGCACAAGCCCTTGCCGTTCGCGCCCATAGACTTTGAGCCCTACGCCGGTGGCATCGACCCGGCACGTGTTTCCGAGGCAGCCCACCTTGCGGCCCGCGCACTAGTCCATAGCGGACGCGCCAGCACGGATCCGGAGGTCACCAAACGGCTGGTGAAACTTGCGGACAAGCAGGGCCTGGAGGCCATTGCCGAGATGTGGGCGGCAAGCCCTGCCCGCTCACTCCCCGGGGCGCTGTGGCGTCTCTACGCCCTCCGTGCTGCCACACTGCAGGATCCCGAGGGCATCAGTGTTTTCTTCCGTGCCGGTCAGCTGAAGGCGCAGGTGGCAAATGCAGTGGCCGGAGTTGCGGAGCCTCCCGGAGCAGAGGAAATCACGGCCATGGCGAATGCCATCCTTTCCGGCGCATTCGACGGCGACTTCGACGTTGCGCTGGACCGCTCGGCGGCGTTCTGCCGGGTCGTCGCCCTGGGCCAAGCCACGTTGGCCACCGAGCGTGAGGCTGCTCACCCCGAGCACGCAACCAAGCTGACCAAAAAGGCACACCAACTGGTTCGAACGGCAGAGGATCTAGAGGGTGCAGCCAAGTCTTGGCGCAAGGGCGAACTGGACTAATCCACAGGTCCCAGTTGACACTCGAGCCAAGACGTACAAGACTGAAAGCGGTGTCGAACCGTGGAACCCCCGGGCTCCATTTTATAGCCGCTTTGAGCGGCCCAGTGCCGAGAGGCGCTCCCGGTTCGACACCACTTTTATGTCCTGACTACAACGGATTTTCCGAGCCGGTCCGCTAACACGAAGGCCTCAAAATGAAGCTTCGACTTTTCCCTCAGGAGACTGCCGGACTTCAGGCATTGGTCAGCATGGCTGAGCATGTCACGGCTGGAACCCAGACCTTGGCTGAGCTCCTCGGCGCCGCCCGCGGTGACTTCGCGTCCCTTGTCGAATCACTTCGCCAGCACGAGGCCGCCTCCACGGCGGATTTTTCAGCATTGCTAACCGGGATGCGGACAAGTTTCATCAATCCGTTGCCGCGTGAAGACCTCTACGCGTTGGGCCAGCTCCTTTATGAAACCAACGAAAAACTCACGGGCGCCGGGGAAGCCATCGAGCTGTACAGTTTGGACCGTATTCCGGCCCGTGTCAGCGACCAGCTGGAAATCCTTTCACGCCAGGCCGAACTGACGGTCACCGCCATGAAATCCCTGAACGATCTGGACAGTCTTGAGGACTACTGGCTGGAAATCCTGCGTTTGGCCAAACGGGCCGATCACACCCACAGGGTGGTCATTGTCGAGCTACTTGGCAACCACAGCCCTACCTCGTTTATCAAGTACCGGTCACTGGCAGACCAGTTGGCGCTGGCAAGCCGGCAAATGCGCTCCGTGGCCACGCAAGTTGGCAGCATCATCGTCAAGGAATCCTAAGCCTTGATCACCGCCCTCCTGTTGGCCGTGATCGTCACGGCGGCGATTTTCGCCTTCCTCAACGGTTTCCGCGATGCCTCCACCGCCGTCGCTCTTTCCGTACGAAACCGCGCGCTCACCCCCTCGATCGCCGTCCTGCTGGCGGGCCTCTTCAACTGCCTTGGCGCGCTAGCCAGCGTGGCATTGGCGGCGACGTTTGCAGACAAGCTGTTTACGGTGCCACCGGGGCGCAACGGCCTGGTCCTGCTGCTTGCGGCCCTTATCGGGGCAAGCCTCTGGGGAATCTATTTGTGGTGGCGTGGGTTCCCGTCATCCTCCACACACGCTCTCATCAGCGCGCTGGTGGGCTCATCGTTGGGCTCGGCCGCCATTGGCCACCCGCCGATTGAAGGCATCAACACAACCCTGCTGACACTTGTCCTACTGCCAATGCTGCTATCGCCCGTAGTGGCGTTTGTGCTGGGATTCGTGGCCGTTTATCCCGCCTCCTGGACCGCGCGAAACACCGCACCCAATCAAGTAAACCGGCGCACCCGGCAATTGCAGGCAGTGGCCGGTGCGGCCGTGGCCTTTGGGCACGGCTTGCAGGATGGCCAGCGTACGACGGCGGTTGTCCTGCTGGCGCTGTTGGCCGCCGGTTCCGGCGGGGTCGGCGACATACCCCTGTGGGTGCCGATCTTCACGGCCGGGTTGTTGACCGCCGGGACCATCGTTGGCGGCTGGCGGATCTCCCATACACTGGGTCACCGGCTGGTCCGGCTGGATCCCATGCGAGGCTTTGTGGCTCAAATCGTGGCCGCAGGGCTGTTGTTTATTGGCGCCATTGGCCTGCACATGCCCTTGTCCACCACTCATACTGTCACGGCGGCCATTGTCGGGGCCGGGGCCAACCAACGCTTCGCGGCCACCAACGGGCGGATCCTGGCCCGCATCACTGCCGCTTGGATCGCCACACCCATTGCGGGCGTGCTGCTGGGCGCATTGTTCTTCCTGGCCCTGTCACCGCTCACCTAGACTCCACGAAAAATGACACCGATCCCGCTTTCTGACACCGGGATATCGGTGTCAGAAAGCGGGATCGGTGTCATTGTTAGATCCTGGTGGTTACCCGAAACGGCCGGAGACGTAGTCTTCCGTGGACTTTTCGCCCGGGTTGTTGAAGATCGTAGTGGTATCGGCGAACTCGATGAGCTTGCCGGGCTTGCCGGTGCCGGCGATGTTGAAGAAGGCGGTCTTGTCCGAGACGCGGGCAGCCTGCTGCATGTTGTGCGTAACGATCACTACCGTGTATTCGTCCTTGAGCTCGTTGATGAGGTCCTCAATGGCGAGCGTCGAGATCGGGTCAAGGGCGGAGC
>JBKKBD010000122.1:0-10751 GCA_046714315.1 Specibacter sp. | reverse complement strand
GAATCCAACGGCGAAGAAGTAGTGTTCTTTGACGGTCGTAATGCCTTCGAGGCGCAGATCGGCAAGTTCAAGAACGCCATCGTCCCAGACGTCGACACGACCCACGATTTCATCAAGGAACTGGACTCCGGCAAGTACGACGACCTCAAGGACAAACCCGTGGTCACGTACTGCACCGGCGGCATCCGCTGCGAAGTGCTCAGCTCCCTCATGGTCAACCGCGGCTTCAAAGA
This sequence comes from Specibacter sp., assembly GCA_046714315.1. GTDB lineage: Bacteria > Actinomycetota > Actinomycetes > Actinomycetales > Micrococcaceae > Specibacter. Next base: position 10,518 of record JBKKBD010000122.1, on the reverse strand, counting down.
GGTCTACCAGATGGACGGCGGCATTGTCCGGTACGGCGAAACGTTCAAGGACAAGGGCCTGTGGGAGGGCTCGCTCTACGTTTTTGACAAGCGCATGCACATGGAATTCAGCGACGAGGCCAAGGAAATTGGTCACTGCATCCGCTGCAACAACCCCAGCAACAAGTTTGAAAACTGCTCAAACCTCAGCTGCCGCAACCTGAACCTCTACTGTGCCGACTGTGCCAGCGCCCCGGAAACCCTGCAATGCCCGCAGGGCTGCACCGACTGATCACCACGCCCCGGAAACCCTGCAATGCCCGCAGGGCTGCACCGACTGATCCCCACGCCCTCCCACTGCTCGCAAGCTCGCAGCGGGGCCCTCGGGCGCGTGGGCCCAGACCCGCGGAAATCGTTAGGCTGGGTACATGACAGATTTCGCCACCGTCCCCGACGCACCCCGCAGCGACAACCATGCCCTCCTTGAGGCGTTGGCCCGCGACCTCCTGGCCGTTGACTACACGGTGGATGGTGTGGCGGCGCTCCTGGGCGCGGACGCCCACCAAGCACTCGGTCGCGACCAGACGGTGCCCGCCGCCCTGGTGTTGCGTACCAGCACCGAGCCGCTGGCTGTTGTGGTCCGGCTGTGGCTGCTGGCCCAGAGCGTTTCGCCCGAGGCGTTGAAGCAGGCTCTTCCCAGCATGGATGCCGGCTCCTTGGCCGCCTTGGGGCTGGTGGAATCGGCACACGAGCCGGCCATGGTTCGGGCCGCGATTGACCTGCGCCCCTACGGCTGGCCCGGCGCAACTGCCGACGACTCGGACACGAACCTGTGGGTGGCCAGCGATCTTGGTGCCCACCAGCGTCCCGGCGTTTTGCGCAAGGACCATGTGTTGGGCATCGGCCAGGCGTCCCTGACGCTGGCGCAGGGCACCATCCGCGGCGACGTGGAGCGTGCACTGGACCTGGGGACGGGCTGCGGCATCCAGCTTTTCCACCTGCTGCACCACGCCAAGACAGTGGTGGCCACAGACATTTCGGAACGGGCGCTGGCCTTCACCCTCTTCAACCTTGTCCTGAACGCGCCGGCTCTTGGACTGACAAACGCCGATTTTAACCCGGACAACAAGCAGGCGCGCATCTCCCTGCGCCTGGGCAGCTTGTTGGAACCTGTGGCCGGTGAGCATTTTGACCTGGTGGTTTCCAACCCGCCGTTCGTCATCACCCCGCGGCACCGCGGTGAGAGTAGCAGCGAGCAGTTCACCTACCGCGACGGCGGCATGGCTGGCGACGCCATCGTTGAGACGCTTGTCCGCGAGCTGCCCACAGTCCTGAGCCCCGGCGGCATGGCGCAGATGCTGGGTAATTGGGAGATCGTGACGCAGGACCACGGCGGCACGGAAGCGGAGTGGGCAGCCCGCCCGAAGCAGTGGGTTGGTGGCGAGGTGCAGGCCTGGTTCATCCAGCGTGAACAGGTCAGCCCCGGCGGCTATGCCGAAACCTGGTTGCAGGACGCCTCGCAGGGCCGCGATTCACAGGCCTACACCGACGCATATGAGGACTACCTGCTCGATTTCGCCTCCCGCAATGTCACGGGGATCGGCTTCGGCTACATCTTGCTGCGCCAGCCGGGCGCCGGGGAACTGGCTGCCGAGGAAACCCGCTTTGAAGAGATTCTTTACCCCATTGAACAGCCCGTGGGCCCGCATCTTGCCGCCGCGGTGGACCGCCAGCAGTGGTTGGTGCAGCACCCAGACCTTGCGAATGAGTACCTTTTGGTGGCCGAGGACGTCACGGAGGAACGCCACCAAAAGCCGGGCGCCGAACACCCCGGCGTCATCCTGTTGCGCCAGGGTGCCGGGCTGCGGCGCACCAACCTCATGAGCACCGAGTTGGCAGGGTTCGTTTCTGCGTGCGACGGCGATCTGAGCGTTGGGCAGATTGTCGGTGCCCTCGCAGTGCTGCTGGAACGTGACGATGCGGACTTTGCCGACTCCCTCAGCCATGATGTCCGCAACCTGGTCAGGGACGGATTCCTCCTGCCCGCCTAGTGCGCCCGGTTCCGTGATTCTGGGCACCCGTGAACCGTGGCGGGCCGCGCTGACCGGCTGCCTTCCCGCGGCCGCACCGCCCGGCGCTGCGGCAGAATCAAGCGGGAAGGAGGTCCTACAAGCCCGGGCCGGTTGCCCCTGCCCGAGGAGAAAGGCTGCGCTAACCGGGCAACAAATTTTGGACCCAGTTTCCCAAGCAATACGCGTTCACGGTAAAAATATGGTGAACTAGGCTCTTGAGGACGCCGTTCGTCCCCCTTTCCTTCCCTGTAGGAGTACCGTGCCCAGCAAGGCAGCAGCCAGCAAGCCCAAGACCGGCAAAAAGCTCGTTATTGTAGAGTCCCCTGCCAAGAGCAAGACCATCGCCAAGTACTTGGGCGAGGGTTTCGTCGTCGAAGCCTCCATTGGGCACATCCGTGACTTGCCGCAGCCTTCCGAACTCCCCGCGGAGCTGAAGAAGTCCTCGATCGGCAAGTTCGCCGTCGATCTTGAGAACAACTTCAAGCCTTATTACGTGGTTTCTCCGGATAAGAAGAAGAAGGTGGCCGAGCTCAAGGCGCAGCTCAAGGACGCCGACGAACTTTACCTCGCAACTGATGGGGATCGCGAGGGCGAGGCCATCGCGTGGCACCTGCTTGAGGTGCTCAAGCCCAAGGTGCCCGTGCACCGCATGACCTTCGCTGAAATCACCAAGGAATCCCTGCAGCGTGCCTTGGGTAACTTGCGCGAACTGGACACCGATCTGGTGGATGCGCAGGAAACCCGCCGCGTGGTTGACCGCCTCTTCGGCTATGAGCTGTCTCCGGTTCTGTGGCGCAAGGTTGCGCCGAAGCTCTCCGCAGGCCGCGTGCAGTCAGTTGTCACCCGCATGGTGGTCGAGCGTGAGCGGGAGCGCATGGCCTTCCGTTCCGCCAACTACTGGGACTTGGCTGGCACCTTCAGCACCACCGAAACCGGCGAATCCTTTAGCGCCAAGCTCGCCGCCGTGGACGGCAAGCGTGTGGCCTCCGGTCGTGACTTTAACGACAAGGGCGAGCTGACCGGCAAAAATGTTGCGCACCTTGACGAGATTGCCGCGAAGGCGCTCGCCACGGCCCTGCAGGATGTGGCTTTTGCCGTCCGCTCGGTCGAGCACAAGCCCTACACCCGCCGCCCCGCCCCGCCGTTTACGACGTCGACCCTCCAGCAGGAAGCCGGCCGAAAGCTGCGCTTCTCCTCCAAGTCGACCATGTCGACCGCCCAGCGCCTGTATGAAAACGGTTACATCACGTATATGCGTACCGATTCATCCTCGCTGAGCGATGAAGCCGTCAACGCAGCACGACGCCAGGCATCGGAGCTTTACGGCCCCGAGTTTGTCCCCGCCACCAAGCGTGTCTATGCCAACAAGAGCTCGAACGCCCAAGAAGCACACGAGGCCATCCGCCCCGCCGGTGACTCCTTCCGCACACCGGCTCAGGTTGCCAGTGCCCTGCGTGGCGACGAATTCAAGCTGTACGAGCTGATCTGGAAGCGCACCGTCGCCTCCCAGATGGCAGATGCCAAGGGCTCGACGGCGACCATCAAGTTGGGTGCCACGGCGGCCGGTGGCGCTGCTGACGGCAAGGACGCCGAGTTCTCTGCTTCCGGAACTGTTATCACCTTCCGCGGCTTCCTTGCCGCCTATGAAGAAGGCCGTGATGAGTCCCGCAACGACTCCGACGATTCGGACCGTCGCCTGCCCAACGTCAAGGAAGATGACGCGTTGCAGGCAGCAGATGTGCAGGCCAACGGCCATGAGACCTCGCCGCCGCCGCGCTTCACGGAAGCATCGCTGACAAAAGAAATGGAAGAGCGGGACATTGGCCGCCCGTCCACCTACGCCTCAACGCTGTCCACCATCATGGACCGCGGCTACGTCCGCAAGCAGGGTTCGGCGCTGGTACCGAGTTGGATCGCTTTCTCCGTGGTGCGCCTGCTGGAACTGCACTTCACAGATTATGTGGACTACGAGTTCACGGCCGGCATGGAAACTGGCTTGGATAAGATCGCCAATGGTCAGGACAAGGGTTCGGACTGGCTCAAGCGTTTCTACTTCGGCGACGGGGACGACGCCGGCCTGCAAAGCATAGTGAACAACCTTGGTGACATCGATGCGCGGGATATCAACTCCATGCCCATCACCGACACCCTGGTGCTGCGTGTGGGCAAGTTTGGCCCATACCTAGAGAGCACTGTCCCCACGCTGGACGCCAAGACCGGTGAGATCATTGAGGCCGCCCGCGCCAATGTTCCTGAAGATCTGGCTCCCGACGAGCTCACGCCCGCCAAGGCGCAGGAACTCATGGACACGGCTGCTCCCGAGGAGCGCGTGCTCGGGGTTGAGCCTGAATCGGGGCATACGGTCGTGGCCAAGAACGGCCGCTACGGTCCTTACGTCACGGAGGTCATCCCCGAGATGACGGCCGAGGAAATTGCCAACCAGCCGGTGGAGTATTACAAGAATGGCAAACCGAAGCCGCCGAAGAAGCCCGTCAAGGCTAAGCCGCGTACCGGCTCGCTGTTCAAGGCGATGAGCGTTGACACCGTCACCCTGGACGAAGCACTGGCCATCATGAGCCTGCCACGGGTTCTGGGCGAAGATGCTGAAGGCAATGAGATCACGGTTCAGAATGGTCGTTTTGGCCCGTACCTGAAGAAGGGTTCGGACTCACGCTCCATCGGCACCGAGGAGGAAATCTTCACCATCACCCACGAGGCGGCGTTGGAGATCTACTCCCAGCCCAAGCAGCGTGGTGCCCGCGCGGCTGTGCCGCCGCTGGCGGAGTTTGGTGAGGACCCCGTCTCGGGCAAGAACATTGTGGTGAAGGAGGGTCGCTTCGGCCCCTACATTACCGACGGAGTCACGAACATCACCGTTCCCCGCGGAACGGAAGTTGAACAGCTGACCCGCGAGACGGCCATTGAGCTTCTGGCAGACAAGCGTGAACGTGGTCCCGTCAAACGGACCGCCAAGCCCGCTGCCAAAAAGCCGGCCGCCAAGGCCCCGGCCAAGAAAAAGGCCGCCGCGAAGAAATAGCGGCGCTGTGGCTTTGCCTTTCCGACGTCGCCCCGCACACCGATACTGGTGCGCGGGGCGACGTTTTTTGTGCCGCCTGTTCCTTGGATGCTCTTCGCTACGCCCTGCACCCGAAAAATAACTAGTGTATTTGTGCGTAAATGTTCGATTCCACTGAAATGAGATCGGTAACATATAGATTTTTAGGAATGGGAACCGTAACATGTGAGCCGTAGCTCCGTTTGTGTTCTGAATCACTTCTCGGGTGGTTGCTCGCAATCTTGGTGCTTCAGGCCACCTGACCATTCCAGCTTTCACGGGGAGATATGAAAATTCGTTATCGTACGGGCCGCCATGCGGTCGCCGCGGTTTTGACCGCGGCCGCGCTAGCCCTCACCTCCACAGCCGTCGCGCTGCCAGGTGCCGGCGCGACTGTCGCGCCGGCCCTGGCTCCTGCCGTTCTGGCAGTTTCCGCGCCTTCGGGCGCAGTCCCGCTGACGCCGACCGGTGCGCCGCAGACAATCCCCGGCCTCGCCAGCTGGACGCCAGCGACTGGCCAGTTCACCTTGGGCGCTGGCGCCAAAGTCATCGCCGCAGATGCCGCACTGGCAGGCGATCTGGCAGAACAACTATCGAGCGTGCTGGCCCGAACCGTTGGAGTGGCCACCACGGGCGCCATCGCCGGGGACGTTGAAGTTGCCGTTGATCCCTCCAGCAGCGCCACCCTCGGTGAGGAAGGGTACGAACTCACCGTGGGCAACACCATCAAGGTCACCGGTGCCACAACAGCCGGTGCGTTCTATGGTGCACAGACAATCCTGCAGCTGCTGACGCAGGGCAACATGGTGAACAAGGGTGTTTCCATTGATGTGCCCCAATACCAGGAGCGTGGCGTTGGCCTGTGCGCCTGCCAAGTCACCATCTCCATGGAATCGCTGGAGCGCACCATGAAGGACATGGCCTACAACAAGCTCAACCAGTTGTGGCTGGAAACCAAGCTCAAGTCCGATGCCTACCCGAAGGCCAACTTCTGGGCCTATTACACCAAGGCAGAGGCCGCCCAGATCACGGCGTGGGCCAAAAAGTACCACATTGAGCTGGTCCTGGAAGTTAACTCTCCCGGGCACATGCGTCCTTGGCTTTACGACTACCCTGAGCTGCAGCTGGTCAACAACGCCGGCAACAAGAAGGTTGAGCAGCTGGACATCAGCAAGCCGGAGGCCTTCACCATGGTCACCACCTTGGCTGACGAGTACGCGGCCGCGTTCCCTGACCAGCAGTACTGGCACATGGGTGGCGATGAGTACATGATGGGTGACGGCTACGCCAACTATCCGCAGTTCGCCAAGTTCGTTACCGACAATCCGCAGATCTTCCCGGCAGGTTCCGGCCCCGGCGACGTCTTCATCTGGTTCATGAACAAGGTCAACGCCCACGTCAAGGCAAACGGCAAGAAGCTGCGCATTTGGAACGACGGCGTCCCGGCGACCAGCACCATCCCCCTGGACAAGGACATTGTAGTGGAGCACTGGTACAACGCCGGTGGCACCCCCAAACCCCAGGCCCTGCTCGATGCCGGCCACGATGTGCAAAACTCCGCCCAGGCCCTCTACTTCAGCCGCCCCGGTGCCTACAACGTCAACCTGCCCAATCTGTGGAACTCGGGCTGGACTCCGAAGACGTTCGACGGTGGCACAACCGTCACCGATGTCCCAGGCAAGGGCAAGGTCATTGGCGCCAAGTTGTCGGCATGGCCCGATGACACACCCTTGGCCACCGAGTCCATGGTTGAAGAGCAGCTCTTTGCCACCACTCGATTCCTGGCCCAGGCAACCTGGGGCGGACCCAAGCCAACAACGGACTTCGCCAAGTTCAGTACGCTGAGCAATAATTTGGGCCGTGTGCCCGGCTACAACAGCTACGATAGGACACCCGTGGGTGACGGTGGGTACGCCATCTCAACAGCAGGCAAATCTGTCAACGTCAGTGGATCCGGTGTGGCGGTTTCTGCCGCAGCCAACGAAACCTGGACACTGACAGCCACCAGCGACCACTACTACAAGCTGACCGCTGCCAACGGCAAATGCCTGGCCATGGCCGGTGGCGTGCTGTGGCTGCAGGCCCCCATGCAGCAGGACCTGGCGCCGTCGTTGTCTGATTGCACCACCACCGACCGCGGCGTGAGTAACCTCCAGAAGTGGGAAGTCCTCAAGGATGGCAACGGCTACAGGATCCGCAACGCGATCACGCAGCTGCCATTGAGCGTCAATGCATCCGGCGCCTTGACTCAGCAGGCTCCCGACGTGCTTGCCGCCGGCGTTTTCACCTTGGCTGGCGAAGTATCCACCAGTGTGGCCGCCCCAGCCCGAGCTGTTGCCGGAACGCCGTCGACCGTCAGAGTGACGGTCGATAACCGCACCGCCATCGGCATCTCAGGTGCTGTTGTCACTCCGGCCGCTCCCGCTGGCTGGACGTTGGCTCCGGCATCCATCACCATGGGTGACGTGGCCGCCGGCGCGACATCGACTGCGACTTTCACCGTGACCCCGCCAGTATCGGCTGACTACGGCAACTTCACGGTTACCGTTGCAACCGCTTACACAACCCAAGGCGAAGCCCGCGTCAGTAACTCCAGTTCGACGGGTCTGCTGACGTGTTCGGCAGCGGCCGTACGTCCGGTAAACGCGGTAGTGGACAGTTTTAACAACGGCGGCGGAGAAGTAACTCCGGCCCTAAACGCCATCGATGGAAACCCGGATACGTTCTGGGGAACCGCCTGGACACCATCAAACGCTCCCCTTCCGCACAGCATCACCGTGGACCTTGACAAGGAGATGAGTATTTGTGCCGTCAATGCCCTGCCGCGCCAGGGCGGCAGCTCCGGAGCAGCCAACGGCCGCATCAAGGACTATGAGATCTACGTCAGCAACAGCGCCGACAGCGCAGGCACAAAAGTTGCGCAAGGCACCTTCGCCAACGTTGCCGCCATGCAGACGGTGATCCTTGATGTTCCCACGGTGGGACGATACCTGACATTGAAAGCACTCTCAGAACAGGCGGGCAATCCCTGGACCACGCTGGCCGAGTTGACCCTGGACGCTGCCGATCCCACCGTGACGCCGACGCCAACTCCGACCGAGCCTGCCTGTAACAACGGCTCAGGCAACAACGGCGCCGGTCATGGCAAGGCCTGCAACAATGGCTCCGGTAACAACGGCTCCAGCAACGGCCAGGGCTGCAAAAATAGTGCCGGTCGTGGCAATGCCTGCAACAACGGGTGATGTGACAGTTACCAAGGATGTACGCCGGGGACAGCCCATGACGTTGCTCAGCGCAGCATTGCCGCTGGCCAACCGCCGTCGGGCTGGCCTGCATACGCAGCATTAGCGAACGCAACGATCGCGTCGTGAGGCCGCTCGCGTGACGAAGCAAACTCAAAACTGCTTCGTCACGCGAGTGGCCTTTCGCGTGGAATGCTCGGGAAGGGACAATAATGGGCGTATGAGATTAGGCGTCCTCGACATCGGTTCCAACACTGTCCACCTGCTGCTCGTTGATGCGCACCCGGGCGCCAATCCTGTGCCCTATGCCTCCCACAAGCGGCCGCTGAGCCTGGTGAAGTACCTGGATGCAGAAGGAAACATCAGCGATGAAGGCCAGCACGAGCTGATCGAATTCATCCTTGAGGCGTGGGAATTTGCCGCCAAGCACAAGGCCAAGGATCTCCTGGCATTTTGTACCTCCGCCATCCGCGAATCAACCAATGGTGCCGCAGTCCTTGCCCGCGTGCAGCATGAAACCACCGTCCGCTTGACCGAGCTCACGGGCGAAGAGGAGTCTGCCATGACATTCTTCGCCGTGCGGCGTTGGCATGGTTGGGGTGCCGGTACCATCTTGAACCTCGACATCGGTGGTGGTTCCTTTGAAATTTCCCAAGGGAGCAATGAGCTTCCCGATCAGGCGCACTCGGTGCCGCTGGGCGCAGGCCGGCTGACCCGTGAATGGCTCGCCGAAGATCCGCCTACGGCAAAGAGCATCAAGCGACTGCGCAAGCACATCAAGGAAACCCTCCGGGAACCCATCGCGGCCACCCAAACTCTCGGCGCACCCAACATCGTTACCGGCTCCTCCAAAACCTTCCGGGCGTTGGCGCGCATTACGGGCGCTGCGCCGTCGTCCATGGGCCCTTATGTGGCCAGGGAGCTGCACCTGAGCGATCTGGGGCTATGGTCCCAGCGCTTGTCGGCGATGTCTTCGGCGGACAGGCTGCATCTTCCCGGCGTCTCTGCGGCGCGCGCCCAGCAGGTGCTGGCCGGTGCGTTGGTGGCCCAGACCGCGCTGGAGATGTTCCAAGTACCGACCCTGAAAATCAGCCCGTGGGCCCTGCGTGAGGGCTTGATTTTACGGCGCCTAGACCAGCTCGTCTTTGACGGTCCGCTCGATCCGCCGGCCCATGTTGGCAAGCTGCGCAACGCGGACGCGAAGTAGGTGGAGATGACGGAGAAACCCATGAATTCCTCGGACGCCGACGCTCAAAACAGCCCCGGACGGCACATTCCGGTGGCTCTTTCCACCGCCTCGGTGTACCCATTGTCGGTGCATGACGGGTTCGCTGTGGCCTCGGATCTGGGGTACGACGGCGTCGAGGTGCTGGTGACGCACAACGGCGACAGTCAGGATGCGGCGGCGTTGACACGGCTGGCCGAGCGCTATGACCAGCCCATTCTTGCCATCCATGCGCCCACGCTTCTGTTGACCCAGCAGGTGTGGGGCAGCGCGTGGAACAAGGTCCAGCGATCCGCCCAAATGGCGGTGGATGTGGGTGCCGACGTGGTGGTGGTGCACCCGCCGTTCCGTTGGCAGAACGATTACGCCGAGACGTTCGCCCATGGCGTCCGGGACATTGCCGATGCATTTGGCGTTCGTATTGCCGTTGAAAACATGTACCCGTGGCGAGTGCGCGGACGCGAGGCTCTGGCGTATTTGCCGCACTGGGATCCGGTTCCGCAGGACTATCGGGATGTCACCTGGGACTTTTCCCATGCAGCGTCGGCAGGGGCGTCCAGCTTGGATGCGGCCAAGGCGCTCGGATCACGCCTGCGCCACATCCACCTGACGGATGGGGTTTCGCCGTCCACCAAGGACCAGCACCTGATCCCCGGTCACGGAACGCAGGAATGCGCTGAGGTGCTCCAACACATCGCCGGCAACGGGTTCGACGGCGCCGTGGTCGCCGAGATTTCCACCCGCAAGGCCAAGGGTGCCGGGCAACGCGAAGAGTGGCTGGCCGAAACGTTGGAATTCGCCAGGGTGCATTTGGGCCAGACGACTACATAAACAAAAGACGTGGGCTTATCCCGTTAAATGCGAAATCGCCGGAGATTGTGTCACCAGTGGATGGGGGGAATCACTGGCGAGGTCTCCGGCGATTTGACTGGTCTTCAGGACAAG
>JBKKBD010000121.1:0-22240 GCA_046714315.1 Specibacter sp. | reverse complement strand
TCACCACGGTCCGGAACTCCACGGCCTTCGCGGCAAACGCATCGCAGAGGTACTCCATGGCAACAACCAACGATTTCGCACCGAAAATGGTGGCCACGTTGACGGCTGTGGGGTAAACATCGTTCGTTGACTGGCTCAAGTTGACATGGTCATTGGGGTGCAGGAACTGGTATTCACCCTTGTTGTGGCCCAAAATTTCCAGGGCACGGTTGGCGATGACCTCGTTTGCGTTCATGTTCGACGACGTCCCGGCACCTCCCTGAATGACGTCCACCACGAACTGATCATGCAGTTTCCCGGCGATGATTTCCTTGCAGGCGGCGATGATGGCGCCGGCGCGGGCGTCGTCGAGCAGGCCCAGCTCGTGGTTGGCCTGCGCGGCAGCCTGCTTGACCATGGCCAGACCGTTGATCAGGTGCGTGTTGTTGCTCAGCGGGATGCCGGTGATGGGGTAATTCTCCACGGCGCGCAGGGTGTGCACACCCCAGTAGGCATCCACGGGAATGTCGCGATCGCCGATCAGGTCATGATCGCTGCGCGTCATGACGGGGTCGGATACCGGGTAGTTGGAAATGTTCTCAGTCATGGCTCTCCTTGAAGGGGCGCGTCGTTGCGCAGCAGGTCTTGTTTGCAAATGGGTATAAAACTAGTTGGCGAGCGGAAGCCCGCGCAGCTCACCCACGGGGTGGCCGCCGCCGTAAACGGGCAGGTGGTTGAAGGAGGTCAGCAGCGCTGGGTCAACTCCCATGGCCAATAGCGCCGGTACGGCCGACGGCATCCGTGCCCGGTCCCCGCCGTCGGAAATCTTCAGGGCCAGGGCAGAGCCGTCGGCCAGGGCAATCATCTGGATGCCTTCGAATCCGTCCTTTGCCAGCAGCCCGGGAACAGCCTCCATCAACGCGGTAACGTCCCGTCCGATTCCGGCCACCATGTCCGGACGTGCTCGCATGGCATCGGCCACCAGACGCTCCGGCGTACCGGGCTCGGCTGTCACCATCTTGCTGAAGGCCGTGGCCATTCCCGTCAGGGACAACCCGAAGACCTCAGTTCCGCAGCCGTCCGTACTGGTCACGGTCAACTCCTCGCCGGTCAGATCCGCCACCACCTTGCGAATAAGGGTAGGCAGCGGGTGATCCGAGTCAAGATACGTTTCCAGCGGCCAGCCGTTCTTGACGCATGTTGCCAGCAGCGCGGCGTGCTTGCCGGAGCAGTTTTGGGCCAGCTGTGTGGGGCCCTTACCCTCGTTCAACCAAGCCGTTTGCTCGGCGACGCCGTAAGGCAGATCGGTGGAGTTCCGCAGATCCTGGGGCACCAAGCCCGCATCGGCGAGGATTTTGGCGGCAGTTTCCTGGTGTTGCGCGGAGCCTGAGTGGCTGGCCGCGGCCAGCGCAAGCTGATCGGCGGGAAGCTCCAGCCCGGCCCGCAGCATGGCCACGGCGATCAGCGGTTTCAGCGCGGATCGTGGGTACACGCGGGCGCCGGGTTCTCCTCGCGAAACGAGGCTCCCGCCGTCGGCCGTGATGGCGGCAAGTGAACCGAAATGGACACTTTCCACCAGGTCGCCGCGGGTCTGCACGGAGAGGGGCTCGTGGGCGGGAAATTGGTTGTTGGTCATGCTTATTGTGCTCCCGTGATGATGCTGAGTGCGGCGTCGACCGCGGTTAGATGGACGGCCATGGCGTGGCCGGCGGCTTCGGTGTCACCGCTGGCGATCGCGTCAAGGATCAGCTGGTGTTCGGTGTTTGATGTGCTGGCGCGCCCGGTGATCAGGTTGATGGTTTCGGATTGCTTGGCCATGGCGTCGCGGATGTCATTGACCACGCGTTCGAACACGTCGTTGCCGCTGGCCTGTGCGATGGCCGCGTGGAAACTGGCGTCGAGGCTGACCCAGATTTCGGGGTCGTCTTCCTCGGCCATGAGGGCGAGGATGCCGCGCATCTGATCAAGTTGTTCGGCCGTGCGGCGGATGGCGGCGAATTCGGCGGCGGGCACCTCGATGTGAGGGCGGGCCTCCATAAGGCTGCGGGCCGAATACTGACCTAGGACCAGATCGCTCGACGCGCGACTGGCGATGACAAAGGTGCCCTTGCCGGTCAAGGTTTCCGTCAGGCCCAGGGCAGTGCAGGATCTCAGGGCTTCGCGGATGACCGAGCGGCTCACACCGTATTGGTGGGCAAGCGTGGTTTCGGAGCTGAGTTTGCTGCCGATCTGAAGAGCACCGTCTTCAATGGCTGAGCGGATGGCCTTGAATACGGCTTCGGCGGCACTGACCCGGACTATGGGTCCTTGTCCTGCTGTCCAGTTGTCTGACAGGTTCATAGTGGAAACTATGACACGCCTCACAACCACCTGTCAATACCGGCGCTCCTTCACTAACGGGGGCTTTTCGGGCGACGCTCCTGCAGCAATAGGGCTTAAATGACGAACGCTCGCGCACCTTACGCGCGAGCATTCGGGGCGACTGCCCCGGAGCTGCGCGAGGGTTCCGGTAAAACGCCCCGGAGGTGAGCGAGGGTTGGTAGGCAGGGAGGGAGGTTGGTAGGGAGGTATGTGGCCGGGCTATTGCATGCTGAATTGATAGTCCGTCGGAACGTCCTCGCCCGGGCACACCCGGCACCACAGATCGGTAAGCGAATTGGCGCCCTCCCGAAGGTCCGGCACAATAATTCCCGCCCGCAGGAGTTCGGCCGCCTCGGCATTCTGACCAAGATCGGCAAGTGCCCTGGCGTGCATGAACTTGACGCGTCCGAGGGATGAAATGGATCCCGGGGCATTGTCCAGCAACTCAAGGACCCTTTCAGGCAGACCGTTCTCCACGGCCAAGGTCATGGTTTCCACCAGCAATGCGCGACTCCGATTGTCGATTTCGCACGCCCTTTCCAGGTGAAGCAGGCCTTCACTAATGTCCCCCGCGACCAAAATCGCCACCCCCATCCCTCGGTGTGCAATGACCCGGCTCTGCTTGCTCAGCGGCACATCGCCACCAATGGGGCCACCCATCGCCCGCTCATACGCCCCAATCACGGCGGCCATGTCCTCGGCACCAGAGGGGGTCCGCGCATGCAGCATGACGGCCAGGTGCAACGCGGCTTCGGCGCTCAGAGCAGCAGTCAGCAACGCTTCCCAGTCTGCACCGCGCACAAAGGACGAGGCCCCGGCAAAGGGTTTTCCGCCATCTTTTCGGGCGAGCAGTTTGAGCCACGGTTGTTGAGCGGCCGCGAGCGTTTCGACGGCAAAGGGCGTTCCGGTCTCATCGATCCACTCCATCCGCGCGTGCCGGCGACGCTCCCGTTCCAAGGCGCCCCAGCCGTTGCCAGCCACAAGGAATTCTGAAGGCGGCAGATCTGCCCAGCGACCGGCGTCGACCATGGCATTCGCCAGGGCTTGCTCGGAAATCAAGGCCTCCACGCGCTCGGCCCCGTGCGCCACCGCGGAATCCCACGGGCCGGCTGCGAGCGCGGGATCGAGCGCCGCGTTTCCGTAGGCCTCGACCCATTGCCAGCTGGCCCCGGCAGGCATTGGCACGTGTTCGAACTGGGTCTGCGCCAGCCCTGCCTGAATCTCTGCGTAGTGCCGAGGCTCGCCCGTCACCGTGGGCGTCAGCCATTCCTGCCAGCGATGACCGCCAACGCTCTCACCCCAGATGAACAGTTTCCGGCCGCGCAATTGTGCGGAGGAGACGAGCGCAAGGCCGTCCCCATCAACGTCGGCGGCCACCTCCCAGCGGCGCTCCGCCGGGGCGATATCGAAGAAGAAGTCGGCGGCCTGCTGGTTTCGGACCGGCCAGGTGGCATCGGCACCGTGAAAGTTGGTGGGGTCCAGGCGGGTCATTGAACCGTCATAGTCGGTGGCGTAAGCGTGGGTTGCCGGGGCCAGCACGCGCGTTTGCGGAGTTTGCGGCACGGCGGCGTTGGTCCACCAATACATCGGCACGGTTTCAGCGTTGGGATTGCGGATGCGCACGGCCACCAGCACCGCTTTGGATTCCGGCGGCAGCCAAGCGTCAATCTGAAAGACCACTTCCCGGAGGCGGTCGAACTCCCACATCCGCAGCACCTCCTGCCCCTCCGGCGTGCGGACAATTGCGGCATGCAACGGCGAGCAGGTGGTGGGCGAGTGTCCCCGCGTGCCGATGTTGTACTCGATCCCACCGGCAAACCAGGCGTTGCGCAGGGCCAGATTGGCGAACTGGATGCGGTCCTGCGTGTGCAGCAGTTCCTTGCCGCTCGCCTTGTCAGTCAGCTCCCAGAGCCGTCCACCCAGCTGCGGCAGGAATGTTGCCTTCACATGCTCATTTTCAAGGACGACGGCGGTCAGCTCGGTTGCGCTTGTCTCCCGTGTGTAGCACTCCTGCAGGGGATAAGGGTAAATATTGGCAGCTTTGCCCCACCGAGCACCGGCGGCAACTTCCGCCGGAATGCCCTCCCCCACTGTGTAGGGAGGCTCCAGTAGAGGTTGAACCGACGGCAGCGGCGATTCCTCACCCAGCTCTGCCAGCTCAATGGTCTTGGAGGTGACGGTGAGTGTGGAGGCAATAGTCATACAAATTCCAATCACGTGGCATGTGCGCGGTTGATGCGAGCCTAGTCCATGCGTCCGCGCCCAGGGTCGTCTACCCTGTCACGGAACGGGACTCTCCGTGGGGACGCTTCTGTTCCTCCTCGTCACCAGGCTGATGACGCTGGCACGGCCGATCGCGGCGCAGGTGGCTACCGCGAGAATTATTACCGCGGACTGCCGCACTGCTTCGACTCCCCCAATAAGTAGCGTCAAGAGCGCTGTTGCCAGACCAATTCCCACGGCGAAGGCAAGGACATGGACCCATTGATTCCGCAGCCGCCGAAGCGGCCACGCAATCAACAAACTAAGGGGTAAGCCAATGACGAGCGCGACCGGGAAGCCAAACAGTAGTGACATCGGCAGTAGGTACCAACCTTGAGAGACATCGCCTCCGCTAAAAACAACTGACACTGTGAGCCCCACGCAAAACAGCACAAAGGTGAGCAGCCATCCGATCAGTACGGCCGGGGTGCCGTACTGCATGCTGAATCTGGCCTCACTCATGAGAGCCGCCGGCAATGACAGCGAGCGCCCCAGCCAGCTCCGGATGCCGCCATTCAAAGCCAGCCTCCCGCAGTTTTCGCGAGGAGACCCAGCGGCTCTTCAGGACGAGTTCGGGCTCGGTCCGGATCATCACGGCTCCCAGCGTCAGCAACCATGCCGGTGTGGGCAACCCGAACGGCACCCGGTTCACCCGACGGACGGATTCCATGAGGCCAGCATTCGTCACCACTTCGGGTGCGGCAAGATTCACGGGTCCGGTGATCTGCGGCCGATCATGAAGAAACAACACCGCACGGAACAAGTCGTCAACATGGATCCAGCTGTACTTCTGCCCGCCGTCGCCCATGGGCCCACCCAGCCCCAGACGCGCCAAGTTATTGAACGGGCGCATCGCACCTCCGCCCGGACCCATGACAATCGCGATGCGCAACGGGACCTTTCGCGTTGCCGGTGTTGCGGCGGCAGCCAATGCCGCTTCCCATCCCCGCGCCACGTCCACGGAAAAGCCGGCGCCAAGTTCGCCGTCGTACTCGTCTTGGGGACGGTCCCTCGCATCGCGATAGATGGTTCCGGTGCTGGCATTGAACCAGTCGCGCGGTGGGTGGGCGCAAGCGGCGACGGCACGACCCAATTCAGCGGTGGTCTCGAGCCGGGAGCGGAAGATTTCGGCCTTATTGCTCGCGGTGTAGCGGCAGGAGACCGACTTTCCGGCCAGGTTGATGAGCAAATCCGCACCCTCAAGCAATGCCGTGATGGCCGGAGTGTCACCCCACACTGCGTCCCCCGTGCGCCCCACTGTCTGCACCTGCCACCCCAGGCTGGCGAACTGACGCCGAAAATGCTCACCAATAAAGCCCGACGCCCCTGCAATGACCACCTTGTTCACGATTGCACCTTCTTCTTGAGCGCCAGCGCTTCCTCCACCATCGGCTTCACGACCGGCAGCCGCGAGAAGGAGATGAGCCTTGCGATCAGCGGTGCTGCACCATCGATCAGGGTGCGCGTACGGCGCTGATTGTCGGAGCGGTCGTAGACCCAGAACAACACCACACCCATGTACGCCAGCCAGAGAAGTTCCGGCAGCTGGGGGCGAAGGAACTGCGGGACCTTGGTGCCATCAATGACGTCACTGAAAATTCCGACGGCGTTCTCCCGGGCTTGGCTTGATGCCGCACCGAAGGGGTTCGTGGCCGATTGCGGCGGGAGGGCACTGCTCATGAAGGCTCCGCCGAAGCCGTGGTACGGAGTCAGCGCGTCAACGCCAGCGTGAAGAGCGGCCTTGAGCCGGTCAGACAAACCATTAGTGCTCTCCAGCGCCACTGATGCAGCTGCGCGTTGTTCGGTGACGGATTCCCGGTAAAGCTCCAGGACCAGCTCGTCCTTGGAGGCGAAGTAGTAATAGGCGCTGCCGAGTGAAACGCCTGCCTCGGTGGCGATGGCCCGCATAGTGGTTTTCGCGAAACCGTTACTGCGGAACATGCTGAGCGCCGTCTCAAGCACCAACGCCCTGGTTTGGGCACTCTTGCTGTCCATTGCCTTGCCTGCCATATCGATCCCCATCCTTTGAACGTGTTCAATAATGAGTATGGCAGGAATTTTGAACATGTTCAAATGTGAATTCCCGGGCATAATGGATGAATGAACTCAGCACTAACGGCCCGTCCTAGCGGCGCGATGATGAAGCAACCATGAACGCCCCACATATTCGCCCCATGGGCGAGAGTGACTGGGACACGGTGGAACGCATCTACGCCTTGGGAATTGCCACCGGCACCGCAACCTTTGAGGACCAGGTGCCATCGAAATCTACATTTTTCGCGTCCAAGATCCCCGAATTGTGTCTCGTTGCAGAGGATGCCGACGGAACTGTTGTCGGCTGGGCAGCCGCGTCATCGACCTCCAACAGGGCGGCCTACCGCGGCGTTGTAGAACACTCCATCTACATTGATCCAACCCAAGGCGGCCGGGGCCTTGCCAAACTCCTGCTTCAAACCCTCATTGATTCTGCTAGAACGCACGGCTATTGGACCATCCAGTCTGGGATCTTCGCCGAGAACACCGCCAGCCGGACCCTTCACCTGAAAATGGGATTCCGTGAGATTGGCTACCGTGAACGGATCGCACGGATAAGCTCCGGGGCACGCGCGGGAGAATGGCAAGATACTTTCCTCTACGAAATACGACTCTAGCCTGCAGACGGCATCACCAAGCGCCACGGTCACGGTCACGTCACAGAGCGTTTCGAATGCCGCTGAGATAGTTAGAATTCAGGATGATCTCCGAAGCCGAGCTGTGGCCACCCTTTGAACTACAACTCACAACGCCCCGACTACAGTTGCGCCCAGTTCGAGATGAAGACCTTCCTGCCATGGTTGATGCTGTTTTGAGTGGAATCCACCCCGCGGACACCATGCCATTCTCTTTTCCGTGGACTCAAGCGCCCGCCGATGAGCTGCCGTCGAACACCGCCCGCCATGTCTGGCGCACGCGGGCCGAAATGACCAAGGACAGTTGGACCCTCCAGCTGGGGATCTGGCATGGCGGTGAATTCATCGGTTCCCAAAGTATTGGTGCCAATGATTTCAAGACCCTCAAGACTGTTGTAACCGGCTCATGGCTTCGCCAGAGCGCGCAAGGGCACGGATTTGGCAAGGAAATGCGCGCAGCTGTCCTCAACTATGCTTTCGATTGGCTCGGTGCCCAGGTCGCCGAAACTGACGCTGCCGTTTGGAATTCGGCGTCCCTTGGCGTTTCAAGGTCGCTGGGATACACCCAGAACGGTGTTTTTAGGCATTCATGGGAACCGGGCAAAGTCACAGAAGTTCAGCAGCTTCGCCTGACGCCGGCAGACTTCTTGAGACCCGATTGGACGGTGGCGGTCACAGGAGGTGACGCCACGGCGGCCCATTTGGGCATAGTCCCGGCGGACTCGGAAAGCCACAGCGCAATGCGCCAAGGCTGAACAAGCACTTTCGTGGCGCGCGGCAGTCATCCTAGGATGGTGTCCGTGTCTTCAGACCCTCTTCGCTCAGCCGTGTGGCGCAAGCTTGTCCTTCAGCCCCTCATTTGGGCCGCAGTGCTCCTTGGTACAGCAATCCCTTGGTATCTTTCAGGCAATGGCTTGGACTTTGTTCCGTATCTGCTGGTGCTGGTGGGCGGTGCCCTCTGTGGGATGACTTTCGTCAACGCAACACTGAGCATGAAGCGCCCAGGCCTTGGCGCCGTGATCCACTGCGTTGTTGCAGTTGTTGTGGGCGGGGCGATGTGGTGGTTGGTCTTCCGCGGAAATACCATTTTTGATGACTCCCCCAGTGCCCTCAAATCGGCGCTTCTGTTGGTACAAATGGCGGGTCTTCCTGCTGCGGGCTGGATCTGGCTGGGGATCATCAGCCGGCTGAGTTCACTGGCCAGCAAGCCCGCGACCAAGGCTCCGGAACGCGTGGCGCCCGCGTGGGACGAACAGTCAACCGGATCCCTGGTGCACTTTTCTGCGATCGCTTTGCCGATGCGGACACTCATTGTGATCATTGTTGCCACCATTGCAGCGACGGGGTCACTAACGGCCCTGGCCTTGATTGCCGCCGATTACTATCTGGGGATTGTCAGCGTTCGATTCACCGTGATTGTGGCAGGAGCCCTCTTTGCCCTGCCCGCCTATTTGTATATCAAAGCTCGTCTTAGCCGGCGAACCATGCCCTGCACCGCCGCGTTCACGCAAACTCAGTTCCTCGTCACCGCCGGTTCCGAGCGGCACGTCTTCCCCTACAGCCAGATTGAAAAGCTCCTCTGGCGGTGCAACAGCGATTACGCACGCATTGAGGTCCACACGCAGGATTCCGCGTTGACCCTCATAACAGGCCTCGCCAAAGCCCCCGGAAACGCGCTTCCGCAACTGCCCCAGCTTTCGCGTCGCACTCTCCGCAGCTTGAATGAGGGTGGCCTGGCACAGGAGCGCACACGACGCCCGGGAGTCACGGAGTTTCGCAGAGTTACCTCGCCAATCCCTGACTTCACGGATCTACATGGCGCATGAATGCGCCAACAATCGCCGGCCTGCGAAATAGCCGCTCTAGGAAATAGCGGCCGAGGCGATGAGCACCGGCGACGCCTGGCCATCCCAAACGGCCGTCAGCCCGTACCCTGCTGTCGGAACACCTGCCAGGTCCACCGTCCGCAGTACTCGGAGCTCAAGATTGCCGGAGCTGATGGTGCTCACGCCGCCAACCGTCACGGTCTTGATGGCGCCGAATGCCGGAACCGATTGGAGCGGGACGCCCGTGGAAGCGATGGTGGCGGTCTCAGGTAGGACTGTTGTTTCGCCCTCGGACTCACGGATCTGCACGGCCTGCGGGGCGCCGGCCAGGACTGCGTCCGCAAGCGCGGCAACGTAGACGGGATCGCCCGTGGCGTCATACACCCAGCGGTCCCCCAAGACAGAGTGCTCCATGGTGCCGATGAGAAAGTCCTCGGCACCTTCCAAAGGCGCTCCTCGGTACGTCAGAGGAACATGAAAAACGTTGCGGCCGGCCCCAACAAGTTGCGTTTCGACACCCACCTCGCCCGCCGGATCATCGAACCGGAACGCGCCAAGGCGAACCAGCTCCTCCTCGCTCGGCACAAACCAAGGCTGTTGAGGCAGCCAGACGGCGAGAAGTTCCATTTTTGAGGGGCGCAGCTGCGCAGCATAAACAATAGCCATGCCCCCCAGTGTAGGGGCGGAGGGAAATCTCTTGTGCAGCTCCTGTGGGTGTTCGGCGCAATTGCCCACAGGAACTGCTTAAGAGAATTGGTTTACTGGCGTTTCCGCCCGGCCTCCGCTTCGGCACGCACGCTGGCGGCCTCAGCCGTCCGTCCAGCCGATTCCAGGCAGTCGGCCAGTTGGTGCCGGATCACTTCCTGACCCTGCGGGTCCTCGGCTAAGGAATCGATGACCTGCTTGTACAGCGCGATGGCATCGTCATGGCGCGTCGCGTTGTCCAGCATGTGCGCGGCCTGGAGCAGCGCCCACGCAGTCTGCTGCTGCGCGCCGTCGAGCTTTTCAAAGGCGCTGGATCCCTGCAGAGCCTGAGCCACGGCACCGTCAACATCTCCGCTGCGGAAGAGATGGGTGGCCCGGATCAGGTAGATTTCCGCGCTCTGGAACGAGGAATCCACCTGCTGCGCCAGAGCCGTCGCCGCTTCAATAGCCTCCAGTGCCCCGGCATCTTCGGCCATGCTCATGGCCCCCGCCAACTGCATATGGGCCGCGACGAGTGACTGTGGATCGATCTGCTGGCCCTCGTCCGCCGATGTCAGCGCATCAAGCGCGGCCCGCGAATGCTCCACAGCGGGTTCAAAGTGTCCCGCCTCTTGATACGTGGCTCCGATGGCCAAGTGCAACTCGGCGACCCGGGAAACCTCACCATTGGCCGTGAAATGTTGCAGGCCCATGGTCCACGCACTCAAGGCACCGCCGAGTTCGCCGGAGTTGCGCATTGCCGAACCCAGGAGATCGTAGAGTTCGCCGCGATCATGGTCGCCGATGTCAACGGTTGTGGTTCGAAGCGTCTCGTCGATGAGTTCAATGGCTTCCTCATGGGAGCCGTACTCCACCAAATCTTGGGCCAGCGTGTAGCTCAAGCCAACCAAAACAGGGGCCTCGGCCATGAGTGCCTGCTGAATGCCGAATCGCAGCAGCGCCCGGAGTTCACCCGTGCGGCCCAGATCCATCAAGATTCCGGCGGAGAGCTGGATGGTCTGAAGCGCGGCATCGCGGGCACCAACGCTCAGCAAGAGTTCCGTGGCGGCGTCAGCATCCCCCAACGCCTTTTCATTCTCACGCGTTTGAATATGCACGCGTGAACGCATCGCTAGGAGGGAAGCCTTCCCCACCACCGACGTTTCCAGCTCAATGCTTTTCTCGAGCCATTCGGTGGCCCCGGCAGCGTCCTGCTCTTGGCCGCACAGCTGTAACATCAGCCCTGCGTGCCTGGCCCGCGCACGGCGCAGGGCATGTTCGGAGGAATGCCAGGGGCCGGCCTCCCAGACCGCAATGGCGTTCTCCATGCCGTCAAGGGTTGACCGCGCTCCCTCCAATTCACCGGCGCCGATCATGATGCCACCAAGCACAGAACTGAGCATGTACTGTGCCTCCGGGTGAGGTGATGGCGTATCGAGCTCAGTGTTGATCAGCACCAATTTGGCCTGATTTGTTTCCTCACTTTCAGGCAAGGCGAGCAGTTCGGCGGCCCGTTCGGTCAGCCCCGCCATGACTTCATCCCCGACCTCCCGCAAAGCAGCTGCTCGCAGCGCAACGGCTTCCCGCAAAGCAGCAACATGGTCCTCGCCTGGCAGATGAGCATGGATGCTGATGGCTGCATTGTGCAACGCGGCCAGCTCCCAGGAGTCCTCGGTATTTGCCACGCCCTGTGCGTAGGCGGCAAGGGCGGCATCGAACTGACCCACTGAGCCCAGATCGAGTGCCCGGCTGCGCCATTCCTCGCTGGTCCGTGGTTCCTGTATCTGGCGGGGTGCGGTGCTGTTGAACGATTCGGCACTCAGCGGGAAGTCATGGCTTTCCGAGATCATGGCTCTGCGGTTGGCGACCTGCTGGGCATGCCACTCATTGCCATTGCGCGCATCGAACTCTGCGGCCAACGCATCTGCAGCCGCCCAGCACATCGGCGCCAGCTGCGCTGCGCCAAGGACGCTCTCCCGCCGCCCGAAGAATGCATTGAGGAGTGCACTTTCGGATCCGCGGACGGGAACCTCGCCATGCCCGGCCGCAATGACCTTCTCCAACAACAGTCCCAAGGCGGACAAGAAATTCAGGTGGCTGCGGTGGGCCAGCGGATCATGCGCCAGCCAGGCCAGATGCCGTTCAGCCATGGCCAATCCGCGAGCCTCATTGCCCGTGACGGCGCAGAAGACCACGTGGTTGGCGATGATGCCGATGTTGTCCGCGTTATCGCGGGCATCACGGTAGCTGCGCATATGAAGTGAGAGCAGGTTTTGGTGGTTCTCCCCGCGCACCAGCGGCACAATGGCCTGGGAGATGGCATGCTCAGGTTCTTCGCCGCACGTGAAGCCACCTTCCATGAGCGCGTTGAATTCCTTAAGCCCCAGCTCCACGGCACCTGTCTTGAAGTGATAGTCCATGGCGACCGATCGAACACAGGCATCACAGTGGGAGTACTCGTCGCGGTCCGTTGCCGCGAGCTTTTCAAAGGCTTGGCGGGCTTCCTCGAGGTGCCCGTTGTGGAAGGCGGCCTCAAAACGGGCCATGGCTACACCGGAGAGTCCAAGGTTGGCACGCTGGTAATGCTCCTCCATGTCAGCCAGGACGGCGTGGATCTGTTCCGTGGAAAACTGCGGATCGCTTCCCAGTACCCCCACCATCCACTTGAATTGCCACATGAGGTCGCTGCCGGCGTCGGGCTCGTTGGGAAACCTCGCCGGGTCTTCGTCATGCTTGGCCAGGCACCAGGCAAAGTTGGTCAGCAGCGCATCGGTGTCACCAGACATCTGGGCGTTATTACCCATGAGGAGGCGCACCCGGTACTCACCGGCTTCGTCGCCTTGTTCCTGGGCCAGGCCCAAGGCCTTGTCTAGGACGGCCGAAAGCTCCGGTCCCCACATGGTTTCCGTTGCCTCATCGATCAGCTCTGAGAGCTCTTCGCTGGTATTCATTCCGTGGATCCCCTCACTACGCACCTACGGCACGTCAATACTCTTATGGCAGCAAAAGCCACGTGGTGCGCATCAAACGGACTAGTGATTCAAGCTCAACTGCACCAGATCACCCAACGACTCGCTGAGCAGGTTGCGTTGGGCAACACCCAGCGGCAGGTGCGCCGCCAGCATGGCCTGGACGTACAACAACTTGATGGTCCGGTTGAAGACTGCCTCATCGGTGCTTTTAGCCAGCGTCCGGATCAGCGCATTGTCCCAGTTGGCGCACAGCGTTGCCTTGGCCAGCTGGCCGTTGAGTTCGGTAGCCGCCTCGAGGGACTTTTCGGCCTTCGCCAAAACGTCATTCCACAACGAACTGGCCACCCTGCGGGCAGCACTGCGCTGCATGCCCCGGAGCACGGCATCATCGGCAAGATACAGGGCAGAAACTTCCGTGGGCGCGAAGCTACGCACGCCAACCTTAACGTCGAAGGACCTCAGGACGGCGCTGGCCCGCTGTTCAAAATCCAGCACGACCGCCCGTTCGGCCAACGCAGGAACGGCCAGAGAATCCAGCAATGACGCCAACTCAACCTTGTCAACGCTAACGCCATCAAAAAGGAACGGAAGGCGCCGAATAATCTCCGCGTCATACACATAGCCGCCGTTGACCACGGGTTCCTCAGCCGGCACAATCGCCGCGATCTGACGGAACTCCTCCAGCGATTCGGTGTAGCGAATATGTTTCTGATCCGCGACCAGGTCCGCGATGCTCATCCGTCCGGCAGTTGTTTCAACGCTCAGCCAGCGCGTCAGGAAAGAGGCCAGCTCGTCGTCGTGCGCTACCAGCGATTTCAGTCCGAGCTGGTGAATCGAAACAAATTCGGCCAGCTTGTGCGGCGCACTAATCCCCACGCGCATGATCCATGCCCGCAGCGCCGCACCCAGTTCCTCGCGCGTCGCCTCCAGAGCTTCGTCCGCAACCAGGGATTCGCGTGAGGCCGTCGGTTTGAGCCCGTTCGAATCCACCACGGCACGTACAAAGAACGCCCACTCCGGCAGCAAATCCTGGTTGCGTTCATCCACCAGCATGCCGCCCAGATACACGGCATGGGCGGCCCGGGCCGAGGGCGGCGGCGCATACGGCAGGATGTAAGCGGTTCCCCGGGTTCCCGTAGAAGGCCCGCCAAGTTCAATCACGTCGAGGGGACGGGCGCCAAGTAGCTGCGTGCCCAGCTCCAAAATCTCGTTCCGCTGCTCCCCGCGCGCTTCTCCCGTCAGGGCGAACGCGGGTGCACGATTGATGGCATCAAAGCCACCGGAATCATTCGCGATCAGGATAGGGACGGGCAGGTATTGGGCAAAACGTGTGGCCAGCTCGGTGACCTTCTTGTGGCTGCACAACTCGGCTTCATCGCCGCGTGGCCGCAGCCTCACGCTAGTTCCCACGGGAAGGTCGACGTCGTCGAGCACGCTCACGCTGAAGGTCCCGGCCGCGGATCCCAGCCATCGGACGGCGCTCTCGCCAGCCTTGCGCGAGAGGACCTCGATCTCATCGGCGATCATGAAGCAGGAGAGCAGGCCGATGCCGAACTGCCCCAGCCGGTCCTCCCGCGGCAAATCAAAAATGTCACGCTTGGAGCTGCGGCCCACGGTAGCGAGCAGTTGACCCATCTCATCGGCGTTGAGACCCACCCCGTCATCTTCCAGACGGAATACCGGGTTCTCCGCGGTGACCGGGAAGATGCGGATCTCCCAGCGGCCGGACCCCTCAAGCTCACGCCGCGAAGCGATCGCGTCACGCCCGTTCTGAATCAGCTCGCGCAAGTACACCTGCGGCCCCGAATAAATGTGGCGACTCAACAGGTCCACGACGCCGTGCAGGTCAACTTGGAAAGGGCGGCTCTCGGAACCTACGGCGAAACTCATGGGAACCATCCTATCGGCCGGCGCCCACACGCGACTGCGCGGCCGACCACTCGCCGCCTCTCGCCGAACGTCCAGTAGATGCCGATGTTTCTCGATACCATCGCCACCAACTGGACGTTCGGCGTGAGGGAGTGGGCTAGATGTCGAGGTGGGTGGGCCCGAACATTTTCAACAACACGTCAACAACGACGACGTTCGGCCCGTCCGCGGCAAACCCGGCCTTGAGCGCGTCCCCCACATCTTCGGGCTTCACTCGCTGCGCGGGGACCCCGAACGCCTCAGCCAACTTCACGAAGTCAGGACGGGCCAGCTCGGTATGCGTGGCCTTGCCGAAGGCGTCGATCATGTATTCGCGCAGGATGCCGTAGCCGCCGTCGTCAACAATCAACCAGGTGACGGGGGCATTGTGCTGCTTGGCTGTGGCCAGCTCGGCAATGGAATACATGGAGGAACCATCGCCGGCAACAGCGAGCACGCGGGCGGGCAGGCCCTTGCTCTGCAGGCCTAGCGCCCCACCAATGGCAGCAGGGAACCCGTAGCCCAGGCCGCCAGCGCCTTGGGCCGAATGGAATTCGCCGTCCTTGGAATCCCAGCAGCTCCAGCCCCAGTAGGCGGAGATGGTCATGTCCCAGAACGTCTGCATGTCTGCCGGGACGGCCTCGCGGATGTCCGCCATGAACGTGCGCTCCAGGGCCAGGTCCTGGCCGTCGAGCCGGGCCTGCACCTTCGCGAGGGTCTGGGCCACAACAGTTTGCGGCGTGGCGCCGTGCCACTGCGCCTTTTCGCCGTGCGGCTCGGTCAGTGCTGCATCCAGCGCGCTGAGCGCCTGACCAGCGTCGGCCCGGATACCCAACGCGGGCCGGTTGGATTCCAGGACGCGAGGTTCGGCGTCAATCTGGATGATGCGGCCACGCGGCTCCATGGTGAAGTAGTTGCTGGACACCTCTCCAAGCGAGGAACCAATGACCACAAGGACATCGGCATCTTCGAGGACCTCGGTGACGTATCTGTCCTCGATCCACGATTGCAGCGACAGCTCGTGGGTCCAGGGGAAGGCGCCGTTGCCGCCGGGGGTGCAGATGACGAGGGCGTTGAGCTTTTCGGCAATGGCCAGCAATTGCTCCTCGGCCCGGCCGCGGCGCACACCGCCACCTGCCACGATGGCAGGACGTTCGGCGGCCGACAGCCATTTGACGGCTTCCCGGATGAGCTCGACGCGCGGCGGGTTGTCGAACGGTTCGGCCAGCGCATCCTCGACGGCGGGCACAAAGATGGGATCCAACAAAACGTTCTGCGGAACTTCAAGCCACACCGGGCCCTGAGGGGAGGACACCGCCTCGGTCCACGCATCCTGAATGGCGGAGGGGATGCCGGAAGCGTGCTGGATGAGCCGCTGGCTCTTGGTGACATTGGCGGCGGACGCCTTCTGGTCATCGAGTTGATGCAGCATGCCCTTGCGGCGAGCACCCAGTCCCTCTAGCGGAATCTGGCTGGCCACAACAATCATGGGCACTCCGGTTGCGTAGGCCTCCTGCAAACCTGCCAAGGCCGTCAGCGCCCCGGGTCCGGTGGACAGGAACAATACGCCCACTTCACCCGTGGCCCTGGAGTAGCCGTCGGCCGCAAACGCCGAGTTGTTCTCCACACGGGAGGAAACAAAGTGCAGCGGTGAGCGGCTGAGTGCGTCAAAGAGGCCCAAGGCGTGCTGGCCGGGAATGCCAAAAACTGTTTGGGCACCGAGTGCGGTCAGTGTTTCAACAACAAGGTCACCACCGTTGCGCTGAACATCAGTCATTAGTTTCCGCCCTCTGTGGTGCTGGTCGGCGAGAACCCGGCCGGCCGGGGTCGTGCTTCAGCATCGAGCGCCTGGGCTGCGTAACCGTTGGGGGCGCCAAAGCGGTCCCCTGCAACAAAGTTGTCCGCCATCAAGGTAACGAGTTCATAGCCCACGTGGCTGGCGGCGATGCCGGTGATTTCGGCGTGGTCGTAGGCCGGGGCCACCTCCACGATGTCTGCGCCCACCAGGTTCATGCCGCGGAAGCCGCGAATGATCTCGATGAGTTCGCGGCTGGTGATGCCGCCGGCCTCGGGGGTGCCGGTGCCGGGTGCGTGCGCCGGGTCCAGGACGTCAATGTCTACGGAGATGTAGAGGGGGCGGTTGCCAATGCGGTCGCGGATCTTGGCCACAGTTTCCAGTACGCCCTGGTAGTAGACGTCTGCGGCGGTGACGATGCCGAAGCCGAAGCGGTGGTCATCATCCAGGTCCTTCTTGCCATACAGCGGGCCGCGCGTTCCCACGTGCGAGATGGCCTCGGTGTCCAGGATGCCTTCTTCAACGGCCCGGCGGAAGGGGGTTCCGTGCGTGTACTCGGCACCGAAGTAGGTGTCCCAGGTGTCCAGGTGTGCATCGAAGTGCAGCATGGCCACGGGCTCGCCGGCGCGCTCGGCGGCGGCGCGCAGCAGCGGCAGGGCAATGGTGTGGTCGCCACCGATGGTGAGCAGCTTGGCGCCGCCAGCCGTCAGGTCCAGCGCGTTCTGCTGGATGGTCTCGATGGCTTCATTGATATTGAAGGGGTTCACGGCCATGTCGCCGGCGTCTGCCACCTGGCAGTTTTCAAAGGGCGAGACATCCCAGGCCGGGTTGTACGGACGCAGCAGCCGCGACGCTTCGCGGACATGGTTGGCGCCAAATCGCGCACCCGGACGGTAGGAGACTCCGCTATCGAAAGGAACGCCGACGACGGCGACATCCGCCTTGGCGACCTGGTCCAGGCGCGGGAGGCGTGCGTACGTGGCAGCGCCCGCGTACCGCGGGATCTGGGAAGAATCGATCGGGCCAAGATTCCCGTTGGCCTCGATGCGGAGCTCTTTCATGAATGTCCTCATTTCTAGGGCGATTTCTAGGGCGGTGACTCGGCGACTGTGGCGCAGTAGACGTGCGTCACATCCGAGCAGTTGTTCACCATCGTACAACCGAAGTTGCCTAATGGAAACCAGATGTTTCCCATTGGATACCTTTCATCGTGGAGCCGGGCTCCCTTGACCGCGAAACCGTATTCTGTGATCCACAAAATAGGGGCGTAAGGATTCCGTTAAGAACCCACTTTTACGCCCCACTACGGTGCTATTCTCCATAAGCCGGGCCCTGGAACGCCCCAATTCATCGCCCGGCAATCCGCCACCTCCGGGCGGCATCATACTGAAAGGCCTCGCGTGACCTCGCTGACCAAAGCTCCAAGCGAACCCTGGGATTCAGGCAAGCTCCATGGAAAAGCAGCCCTGCATCAATGGCTGCTCGAGGGCATGCCGGAAAGTTCCGGTAAACGGCAAGGACCGCACGGTCGCCCGGCAGCCAACCACAAACCGCATTCGTGGTGGCGCGTCATGTGCCTGACCGGTCTGGATTACTTCTCCACCCTTGGATATCAGCCAGCCATCGCCGCGTTGGCCGCCGGAGTGCTGGCGCCGCTTGCCACGATTGTGCTGGTGCTGGTGACCTTGCTCGGCGCCCTTCCCGTCTACAAGCGAGTAGCCAGAGAGAGCCCCAACGGAGCCGGTTCCATCGCCATGCTCGAGCGCCTGCTCCCCCGCTGGTGGGGCAAGCTGTTTGTCCTGGCCCTGCTGGGCTTTGCCGCGACCGATTTCATGATCACCATTACGCTTTCGGCTGCCGATGCCACGGCGCATGTCATTGAAAATCCCTTTGCCCCTGATTTCCTGCACGGTCAGAACGTCATCATCACCCTTGTGCTGGTTGCCGCCCTGGCCGCGGTCTTCCTGCGCGGATTCAAGGAGGCCATCGGCATTGCCGTGGTTCTCGTGGCAGTCTTCCTGACATTGAACCTGGCGGTCATCACGGTTGCCCTCGTAAAAGTGGTGCACAGCCCGCTTCTGACGAACGACTGGTGGAGCGCCCTCACCACCCAGCACGGCAACCCGATCATGGTTGTCGCAATCGCCCTCTTGGTGTTCCCGCGGCTGGCGTTGGGACTCTCCGGATTCGAAACGGGCGTTGCCGTCATGCCCCAGATCAAGGGCCTCACCACTGACACCGACAAAAACCCGGAGGGCCGTATCAAGGGCGCCCACCGCCTCCTGACCACGGCCGCGGTCATCATGAGCACGTTCCTGATCACCTCATCCCTAGCCACCACCATCCTGATCCCCGCGGCCGAATTCCAGCCCGGCGGAGATGCCAACGGTCGGGCCTTGGCGTTCCTCGCCCACGATCTCCTGGGCGAAGGCTTCGGCACCGTTTATGACGTCAGTACCATCGCCATCCTGTGGTTCGCCGGGGCCAGCGCCATGGCCGGACTGCTCAACCTCGTCCCGCGCTATCTGCCGCGCTTTGGTATGGCGCCCGAGTGGGCCAGTGCCGTCAGGCCGCTGGTACTGGTGTTCACCGCCGTCGCACTTTTGATCACCATTGTTTTCAAGGCCGACGTCGATGCCCAGGGAGGTGCCTACGCGACCGGCGTGCTGGTGCTCATCACCTCGGCCGCGATCGCCGTCACGCTTTCTGCCAAACGCAAGGGCGAGCGTGGAAAGACCATCGGCTTTGGCGCGGTCTCGCTGGCGTTCCTGTACACCACCGTTGCGAACTCGATCGAGCGGCCGGACGGGTTGAAGATCGCACTCATGTTCATTTTGGGCATTGTGATGGTCAGCCTGCTCTCACGCATCCGCCGCTCCTTTGAGCTGCGGGCTACCTACATTCGCATGGACGAGGCCGCGATGGGCTTTGTGGCCGCCGTGGATGAGGGCAATATCCGCATCATTTCCCACGACCCCAAGAAGCGCAGCGCTGCAGCGTACCGACGCAAGCTGACACAGGCAACGCAGGTCAATGAGATGGGAGATCCGCGCTGCGTGCTGTTCATGGAGGTCATTGTTGATGACTCCTCGGACTTTGAAACAGCCCTCGAGGTCCGCGGCATCACCCGGCACGGCTACAAGATTCTGCAGGTGCACAGCTCCAACGTGCCGAACACGATCGCCGCCGTACTGCTGCACATTCGTGATGCCACCGGCATGATCCCGCACATTTACTTTCGCTGGACCGAGGGCAACCCCATCAGCAATCTACTCAAGTACCTGCTCATCGGCGAGGGCGAAATCGCTCCTGTCACCAGGGAAGTGCTGCGCGAGGCCGAACCCGAGCTCACCGAACGCCCCTGGGTCCACGTCGGCTAACACCGGACAGCCGGTGAGGACCGGCAGCTCCGGGCTCATGATGCCCTTGCTGTGCGTTTGACGGTCAGCTGGCGCCAGAGCCTGACGCCGCCGGAACGAGAATCCAGAGCGCTTCCACGGGATGGTGCGAACGGTTTTCCCAGCTGTGCGGCTCTCGGCCAGGGAACGATAGCGTGTCCCCCGCTTTTAGATCATAGGAGTCCTGCGTCATGATCAGGGTCAATTCTCCGCTAATGATATGCAGCACATCGACATCGCAGTCCACCGCGTACAGTTCGGACTCGCCACGGCCGTAGGGTTCAATCGTGGCACCGAGGACTTGCAATCGGCGCTCCGAGCGTGAGGTCAAGAGCCGTTCGACGATTCCCTCACCGCCCAAGGAGATCCGCGGGCCCTCCCCACGGCGACTCAGATGGGTTTCTGGAGCGGCAAACAAATCACCGATGGAGATGGAAAGCACCTGACACAGCGTGACAAGGGAGGCCACGCTGGGCGACGTCAGGTCCCGCTCAACCCTGCTAAGAAAACCCTTCGTCAGGCCGGTGGCAGCGGCCACCTGTTCAATCGTGAGCCGCTGATCTTGCCGGGCAGCGCGAATCCGTGATCCGATGGCAATCGGCTCGGAACTCGGCTCCAGGGGCAATGCTTTCATGACGGCTCCTCTTCGGTGCCCACAATTTCAGGCGGCACATTGACTGTAACTACGATCACAGTTTAGCCTAATAGACAACAAACGTTGCTTAAGAGGCAATACCCGCTGGATGGAACCCAACTACCATATTTCTAGGGTAAATCCCATAACTTTCGCATACTGGAGCATCACGTGGACTTAAACATCGGCATAGTTGTCTTATATTTGGTGGCCATGTTGGCCTTTGGCTGGTGGGGTAAATCCCGTACCAAGAACAATAGCGACTTCCTCGTCGCCGGCCGCCGACTGGGCCCCTTCCTCTACACCGGGACCATGGCCGCCGTCGTGCTTGGCGGGGCCTCCACAGTTGGTGGTGTGGGCCTTGGCTACAAGTTCGGCATCTCCGGCATGTGGCTGGTGGTCGCCATCGGCGTGGGTGTCCTGCTGCTGAGCGTGCTCTTTGCGCCGACGCTGCAGAAACTGAAGATCTACACAGTCTCGCAAATGCTGAGTCTGCGCTACGGCCAGGAGACCACCAAGGTTTCGGGCATCGTCATGCTGGCCTACACCATCATGATTTCGGCGACTTCCACCGGCGCTTACGCCACCATCTTCGTGGTGCTATTCGGCTGGGACCGCTGGCTGGCTATCGCCGTCGGCGGGGCGATCGTCTTGGTCTACTCGACCATTGGCGGCATGTGGTCCATCACCCTGGCCGACCAGGTGCAGTTCGTCATCAAGACCGTGGGCGTCTTCTTGCTCATGCTGCCGTTCGCCTGGAACGCTGCGGGCGGCATTGACGGCATCCGTGAGCGCGTGGATGCCAGCTTCTTCCAGTGGGATGGCATCGGCACCCAGACCATCATCACTTACTTTGTGGTGTACACGCTGGGCCTGCTCATCGGCCAGGACATTTGGCAGCGCGTCTTCACTGCCCGCACCCCGGAGATTGCCCGCTGGGGCGGCGCCACAGCAGGCATCTACTGCATCCTCTACGGTGTAGCCGGCGCACTGATCGGCATGGCCGCCTCCGTGGCACTGTCGGGCCACGTGGAACTCAAAGATGACGTGTACGCCCTTGTCGCGACGGAACTGCTGCCCATGGGCATCGGCGGCATTGTATTGGCCGCCGCCGTGGCAGCCATGATGTCCACCGCATCCGGCTCACTCATCGCTGCCGCCACGGTGGCCCGCAAGGACGTCATTCCGTTCGTCGCCAGCTGGTTCGGCAAGGACATCGACAACTCCGACTCCTCCAACCCCGAGCACGACATCAAGTCCAACCGCTGGTACATCCTGGTGATCGGCATGCTTGTGGTGCTGATTTCCATTGTGGTCAACGACGTAGTGTTCGCCCTGACCATCGCCTACGACATCTTGGTAGGCGGCCTGCTGGTGGCCATCATTGGCGGCCTCGTCTGGAAGCGCGGCACCGGCTTGGGCGCTGCTTGGTCCATGGCCGTTGGCTGCGTGGTCACCATCGCATCCTTGGTCATCTACGCCACCGGCATCATCCACAGCGCCGATGGCATCTACGCCAACGAACCTATTTACTTCGGTTTGGCATCCTCGCTCATCGTCTACGTTGTGGTTTCCCTGCTCACCCCCGCCACACCGGCCCACATCCGCAAGGTCTGGGATGACCGCCTCGCAGCGGCCGCCACGGATTCCAACCCCGATGAGGTACCTGCAGAACTACAGAAGTAAGAGCCTCACATTGCTGGTGGGGGCGGGGGTCGTAAATTTTTTAATAAGCCCCCCCCCCCCAAAGAA
>JBKKBD010000120.1:0-14442 GCA_046714315.1 Specibacter sp. | reverse complement strand
CTTGGAACGTGGACAGCCGCCTGGTAGATCGAACAACCACCGGCGACGCTCTGATATCACCCTCATCCACCCGGTCAAACCGAGTTGCAGGTCAGCCGAGGCATGGCCGGGCTCTATCTTATCGACGACAAGGAGCCCTCTGGACTGCCCTCGGAATACGGGGTGGATGATATTCCGTTGATTATTCAGGGCGCCACTGTCCAGTCCGGAGGCCACTCTCCGGGACTCCCACCACCGCCCCCATCGGCCGGATCGGTAACACCGTCTCGTCATGTTCGAACCGCACTTTGCGGCTTCCACGAACTTGGTACGTTTGCAAGTCCTGAATGCCTCGGCAGCGCGCTGCTACAACCTTGAGCTCTCGACCGGGGACGTATTCCATCTTGTTGGCACCGCAGGGTGTCTTCTCCCGTCGCCGACCTAGTGCTTCGCTCCGTTCCGCACGACCTCGACATGAGCCGGGGGGACAACATCACCTCCGGCACCGAGGACACCTTCGGAATTCTGCGTATCACCCGAGCGAACGGTGACTGTACGGGTAAACTCCCCGCAACGCTCCCGGCTGCAGCACACCCCGGGGCAAACAGCCGCCGTCGAACGCCATTTTACGCTCGGCAATACGACGATCAGTGGCAAGTCCATGGACATGAGTCGCATCGATACTAGGATCGCTGCAAACTCCACCGAACCTGGGCGATCAAGAACACCTCAGCGCGTGCCCATAATTTCCACATCCACGGAACTCAGTTCATCGTGAACTCCGAAAGCGGTGAATATCCAGCTCCCCGGAACCAAGGATGGAAGGACACCATCTTCATTGCCCCGGGGAGCACCGCCGAGTTGAGCGTGCACTTCAGCTCCTACGCCGACCCGGTGAGCCCTACATTTACCACTGCCATATGCTCTGGCA
The DNA here is from genome assembly GCA_046714315.1 of Specibacter sp. GTDB lineage: Bacteria > Actinomycetota > Actinomycetes > Actinomycetales > Micrococcaceae > Specibacter. The sequence continues at coordinate 13,532 of JBKKBD010000120.1, read as the reverse complement.
CGAAGATCAAGGCATGATGGCCCAGTACGTCTTCACCGGTGTGGAACCTTCAACGGCGGCTTCATCCAAGGTCCGCATGCACCATTGAGCGCTCTCTCAATCTTTCCCGCAAGTCTTCTCGTTCGAATCCCCTGCTCATTTCAGGACCTGGGTCCCTTGCCTTGCCGGAGTCTTTACAAAAAGCAACGTGAACACCAGCGCGACAAGTGCAGTGGCCACCAGCAGCGACAAGCCGATGGCGTACTTGTAGTTCGCAGCGTCTGGATCGTACGTCATGCCCATAATAAGTGGCGGAAAGTAGCCGCCCAGCCCACCCGCAGCGCTGACTATGCCACTGATGCTGCCCACCCTGCCCTCCGGGGCCAGCACGCCCACCCACGCAAAAACGCCGCCCGTGCCCAGCCCCAGGGCCGCCGCCATGGCAAGAAACACCGGGCCCGCCTGCACATCCGCGACCGGTTCCAGGGCCACCAACCAGCCCAGCACAGCCACCCCTGCCAGCGAGATGAGGACTACGGGCTTGGAACCGATTTTGTCCGCAAGAACGCCGCCGATAGGCCGGGCGATCACGGCAGCCACGGCGAAGCCGGCCGTGCGGGCACCTGCAGCTGACGGATCAAACGCGTAAACATCTCGCAAATACGTGGGCAGGTAGGTGGCAAAAGAAACAAAACCGCCAAACACTACGGCATATAGGAAGCACATCTTCCACGTCACGGCGAGCTTGGAGGCATCCAAAAGCTTGGGCAGGACGGGAGCTTTGCTCGGTGTCCAGCCAGGGGCGTTCTTCATGAAGAACCACACCAACGCCGCCATGAGCGCCAAGACGCCGGCAATAACGAAATGTGTGGGCACGTAGCCGATGGATTTCACCAGGCGAGGGTTCAAAAACGCGGCCAGTGCGGTCCCACCCATGCCCGCACCAAATACACCTGTGGCAAAACCTCGGCGGGCAAGCGAATACCAGGCGCTCACAAACGGAATGCCCACGGCAAACACGGTGCCGGCAACACCGAGCAGGAAACCGGCTGCCAACACCAACACAAACGAGTTCAGGGCTCCACCCAGGGAAACCAACAGCACCATGGGAATGGTCGCGACCAGCACAAGGGTGAACATTGCGCGTCCGCCGTATTTGTCGGTCATGGCGCCCACCACGATGCGGCCCAGCGATCCGACAAAGATGGGCATGGCCACCAGGACGCTCATGGCACCGGCGGACAGGTCCATATTCAGGGCATAGTGGGTGCTGAGAGTGGCAATCACGTTCCATGCCCAGAACCCCACCACGGACGCTGCGGTGGCCAGGGCCAGGTTCAAGGCCTGGCCCTTCGGTGGTGGCACTACTACCGCCGTTACCGGCTTGGGCTGTGTCATGGTCTCTCCCTCAAAGAGGTGAACGGGTTCTAGCGTTGTCTGGTGTCCCGGTCACGAGTGCCCACATCAGACCAGCCTTTGCGGTTGCGGACACTGGGGCCCTTATCGCGGGAGCGGTAGACAATGTACGGGCGGAACAAGTAGTGCAAGGGTGCCGTAAAGGCGTGCACCAGGCGGGTGAACGGCCACACGATAAACAGCGACATGCCTACCAGCGTGTGGATGTGGAACGACGTCGGTGCCGCGGCCATCGCCGCAACGTCAGGCTGGAAGATGAACAGCGATCGGAACCACGGCGAGACGGTGTCACGGTAGGTGAGCCCATGCTCGTCAAAAAACACGCTCGCCAGCGTCGTCCATAGCCCGAAGACAATGGCGGCCAGCAGCACCACGTACATGAGCTTGTCATTTTTAGTGGTGGCCATGAACACCGGGCCGGTTTTGCGGCGGCGGTATATCAGCAAGACGATGCCGGCGAGAGTGCCCACCCCGGCGATGGAGCCGACAAACAAAGCGTTGAAGTGGTAAAGGCTCTCGGACATGCCAAGAGCCTCAGTCCATGACTTCGGGATGACCAGGCCGAAGAAGTGTCCGGCAATGACTGCCAGCAGGCCAAAGTGGAAGATGGGCGAGCCAATGCGCAACAACCTGGATTCGTAGAGTTGGGAGGACCGGGTGGTCCAGCCGAATTGGTCATAGCGGTAACGCCAGATGGAGCCACCGAGCAATACAACGACCATGACATACGGCAGCACGCCCCACAAGAGAATATCCATTGCTTAGGCGCCTTTCATGGGCAGCAACCGGGGATCGTAAGGATCCAGGCCAACGGATTCGGTGGGTGGGCCATGGCCGGCCATCCGCATCACGGCCTGCTCATCCATGGGTGATGCACCGGGCAACGTGCCACACACGGCGGCAAGGATGTCCGTGTGCGGCAGCTTGTCACGGAGCAGCCCGAACTTGATCAGTTCCACGCTGGGCCGATATTGCTGCAACAAAGCCTGCCCTCCGGCCAGGTCCACGGTGGCCGCATATTCCAGGACCATGGGCAAATAGTCCGGCAGTTCGCCGTGGGTGTCCACCAAACTGCCACTGCCGCGGTACACCTTCTTAAACGCGCCCAGTACTTCACCGCGGCGCCGGGTGTCCCCGTCAGTCCAATAGGAAAGGTGCAAGGCATGACGCTTGCCCAGATCAAATTCCTGTACATACTGCCCTTGCAAGGCCATCAGGTCCATGGTCTCAAACTGGCGCAGCACGGCCTCAAACGGTGCCAAGGCCCCGCCGAACTCGCCCAGTGCCGACCGCATCAAAGGCACCCGGGCGAGCAATTCGTCGTCGGGGTAGGAAAGGCACCATGCCGCGGCTAGGTAGGTGACCCGTACCTTCTGGCTCATGCCCCGCCACCGCCATCCGGCGCGGCGGCGGGGGCCGACGGCTCACGGGGGCGCTGCTGTGGAAACAGCCCGGATGGTGCACCATTGCCATCCCAATTGAGCAAGTTCACCCGACCCTTCAATGTGTCGGCACCAGCCACTGAGTCGGAAGTCTGCCTGTCCTGCAGGGCGTGGAAGGTCTCAACGGCCACTGGTGTGGGCCGCCCACTGGCCTCCCCGAACGGGGAGTCACCCATTGCACCCATACCCGGGCCGCCGTCGAAGTCCAGCGAGCAACCCATCTCTTCCAAGTCGTGGGCTTGTTCGGCGTGCGCCTTGGGAATGACATAGCGCTCGTCATACTTGGCTATGGCCATGAGCCGGTACATCTCGTACATGGTGGCTCCGTCCATGCCCACGGAGGCGGGGATGGAGTCGTCCGGGTCGTTGCCCATCGAAATACCGCGCATGTAGGATCGCATCGCCGCCAACTTCTGCAGCACCTCCGTGACCCGCAGCGTGTCACCTGCCGTGAACAGCTCGGCCAGGTACTCGACCGGGATGCGCAGTGCTTCAATGGCACCGAACAGCACGTCCTGATCTTCGGCGTCGTGCCCTTGATCGCGGAGCAAATCAACCACGGGAGAGAGCGGCGGGATGTACCAAACCATGGGCATGGTCCGGTACTCCGGGTGCAGGGGCAGCGCCAGCTTGTAGACCTTGGTGAGCGCGTACACGGGCGACTTTTGCGCCGCCTCAATCCAGTCTTCGGCGATTCCCTGCTCGCGGGCCGCGGCCATGACAGCCGGGTCGTTCGGATCAAGCAGGACATCCATCTGAGCCTCGTACAGATCCTTCGGATCGGTAACCGAGGCAGCTGCTGTGACGGCGTCGGCGTCGTACAGGAAGAGGCCCAAATACCGCAGCCGGCCCACGCACGTCTCCGAGCACACGGTGGGCAGGCCCACCTCGATGCGGGGATAGCAGAAGGTGCACTTCTCGGCCTTACCGGTCTTGTGGTTGAAGTAGATCTTCTTGTATGGGCAGCCCGTCACGCACTGGCGCCAGCCGCGGCACTGGTCCTGATCCACCAGCACAATGCCGTCCTCCACCCGCTTGTAAATGGCACCGGAGGGGCAGGAGGCCATACAAGAAGGGTTCAGGCAGTGCTCGCAAATGCGCGGCAGGTAAAACATGAACGTCTGTTCAAACTCAAATTTGATCTTGTCCTCGGACTCGCGGCGCACCTTCTCCACGATGGGATCCAGGTGCCCCATTTCCGCGGTGCCGCCGAGATCGTCGTCCCAGTTGGCGCTCCAAGTGATCTTGGTGTCCTTGCCGGTGATCAGGCTCTTGGGCCGCGCCACCGGGAAATCGTCACCTAGGGGCGCATCGACCAGTGTCTTGTAGTCGTACGTCCAGGGCTCGTAGTAGTCCTTCAGTTCTGGTTGGAGGGGGCTGGCGAAGATCCCCAATAGTTTCTTGACGCGCCCGCCGGCCTTCAACTTCAGACGGCCACGCTTATTCAGCTCCCAGCCGCCCTGCCACTTTTCCTGGTCCTCGTAGCGGCGCGGATAGCCCTGACCGGGACGAGTCTCCACATTGTTGAACCAGACGTATTCCACGCCGGCCCGGTTGGTCCACGCCTGCTTGCACGTGACGGAACACGTATGGCAGCCGATGCACTTGTCCAGATTCATGACCATACCCATTTGAGCCATAACACGCATTAGTACTGCACCTCCTGGGAACGACGGCGGATGGTGGAAACGTTGTCGCGCTGGTTACCCGTGGGGCCAAGGTAGTTGAACGCGTATGTCTGCTGCCCGTAAGCGCCGATCAAGTGCGATGGCTTGACCAGCAGACGCGTAAGCGAATTGTGGATGCCACCGCGGCGACCGGTAGCCTCCGACTTCGGCACATCAATCGTGCGTTCCTGCGCGTGGTAGACATACACCACGCCCTCCGGCATGCGGTGGCTGACAACGGCCCGAGCCACCAACACGCCGTTCATATTCACGCACTCCACCCAGTCGTTGTCCATCACCTCAATGGATTTGGCATCCTGCGGGCTCATCCAAACCGTGGGCCCACCACGGGAAAGCGAGAGCATCAGCAAGTTGTCTTGGTATTCGGAGTGGATGGACCATTTCGAGTGCGGTGTCAAGTAGCGGACCACCACCTCTTTCTCGCCATTGGGCCCGAACTTCGGTTCGCCAAACAACCTCTGCATGTCCAGCGGCGGCCGGTAGATCGGAAGCGCCTCGCCAATGTCGATCATCCAGTCATGATCAAGAAAAAAGTGCATGCGCCCAGTCAACGTGTGGAACGGTTTGAGCCGTTCAATGTTCTGTGTGAAAGGTGAATACCTGCGTCCGCCAGTTTCCGAGCCCGACCATTCCGGGGACGTGATGACGGGAACCGGACCCGCCTGAGTCATGGCGAAGGAAATACGCTTTTCCTCAGATCCCTCGGCCAGATCTGCCAGCCTCACGCCCGTCCGCTTTTCAAGCTCCTTGAAACCTGCCACAGCCAACTGGCCGTTGCAGGTTCCGGAGAACGTCAGGATGGCTTCGGCCATCTTGGCATCGGTGTCGATGGCTGGCCGGCCGTGGGCAAAACCGCCCATCATGACCCCGTTCGCCTTGGCCAGATGGCTCAGCGCCGCCTCGAGCTTGTAGTTGACGTTTTTGACTGTGAATCCAAGCGTGTCTGCAAGAGGTCCGACGGCGGCCAGCTTGTGGGCGATGGCTGTATAGTCCCGCTCCACAACAGTGAAATTGGGCATGTTTTGCCCGGGCACCCCTTCGATGCCATCCTCACGCCAGTCGCGGACCACGCCGCCGGGCTGCGCGATCTGGCCCACCGTGTCGTGGATAAGTGGCACGCTGACCAGGTCCTTGCGGGTGCCCAGGTGCACAGCGGCCTGGCGGGAGAATTCCTCTGCCAGCAGGGTGAACATTTCAAAATCAGTCTTGGCCTCCCACGGCGGATCGATGGCCGGAGTAAACGCGTGCACAAACGGGTGCATGTCCGTGGAGGAGAGATCATGCTTTTCATACCAAGTAGCGGCAGGGAACACGACGTCCGACAATAAGGTGGTGCTGGTCATACGGAAATCCGCGGACATCAGGAAGTCGAGTTTGCCCTCCGGGCCCTTGTCATGCCATTTGACATCTCGCGGTTTCAGGGAAGCCTCGCTGTCCTGACCCATCACGTTGTTGTGTGTGCCCAACAGGTTGCGTAGGAAGTATTCGTTGCCCTTGGCCGAGGATCCAAACAGGTTCGACCGCCACAAGATAAGAGTTCGAGGCCAGTTTTCCGGGGCATCTATGTCCTCGATAGCCGGGTTCAAGGTCCGATTCTTGAGTGAGCGCGCCACCCAGGTCTTCTCATCGGGGGCCTCACCAGCAGCCACGGCGGCTGTTGCCTGGTCGGCGATGTCCAGGGGGTTCTTATCAAAGTAAGGGTAGAACGGCATCCACCCCAACCGCGCCGATTGCGCCAGGGCGTCGGCCGTATGCAAGCCGTCCAGATGTCCGGTGGACAGCGGCGACTTCAAGGCGTCGGCGGAATAGCCGTCCTGTCGCCATTGGTCGGTGTGCATATACCAGTAGCCGGTGCCGATCATGGTCCGCGGCGGTCGCGACCAGTCCAGCGCATTGGCCAACGACACCCAACCTGTTAGCGGACGAGTCTTTTCCTGGCCCACATAATGGGCCCAGCCGCCGCCGTTGCGGCCCATGCAGCCGGTCAGCATGACCATGGCCAAGATGGCCCGGTAGGTCGTGTCACCATGGAACCACTGACAGATACCTGCACCCATGATAATCATGGATCGTCCCTTTGACTGCTCGGCATTACGGGCGAATTCACGAGCCACACGGATGCAGGCCTGGGCCGGAACGGAGGTGATTTCCTCCTGCCAGGCCGGAGTGTAGGGAGTGCTTGCGTCCTCGTAGTCCATAGCCCAGTCACCGGGCAGCCCAGGGCGGGCCACTCCATATTGGGCCAGCATCAGGTCAAACACCGTGGTGACCAGGTGACCGTCAATCATGGCCGTGGGCACACCCCTGCGGAGCACTGAGCCGGCACCCTGTGGGTCCTCAAAGCACGGCATGAGAATTTCCGTTGTTTCGGAGGAGACTTCCTTGAGACTCAACGCCGGTTCAATACCTTCTAAGTCAAGATTCCATTTGCCCTCGCCGGTCTTGGAATAGCGGTGTCCCAGGGTGCCGTTGGGGACAATTGCACGCCCCGTGACCTTGTCAAAAAGCATGGTTTTGAACGCGGCATCTTCCTCCCCTTCCTGGCCGGAGACAAATGCTGCGGTGAGGAACTTTCCGGGACTGTACGTCCCGTCGTCGCGCTTCACCAGACGGATCAGGAAGGGCAGGTCGGTGAATTGGCGGACGTAGCCTTGAAAGAACGGCACCTGACGCTCAACGAAAAATTCCTTGAGCATCACATGGCCCATCCCCATGGCCAGAGCGGCGTCGGTGCCGGCCGCAGCGGGCAGCCATTCGTCGGCGAACTTCGTATTGTCTGCATAGTCGGGACTGACGGCGATGACCTTCGTGCCGCGGTAACGCACTTCTGTCATCCAGTGAGCATCGGGAGTGCGCGTGACAGGGACGTTTGAGCCCCACATCATCAGGTAAGTAGCGTCCCACCAGTCGCCGGATTCTGGGACATCGGTCTGGTCACCAAACACCTGGGGACTAGCAACCGGGAGGTCTGCATACCAGTCGTAGAAGGACGTCATGACGCCGCCAATGAGCTGAACAAAGCGGGTGCCGATGGTGTGGCTAACCATTGACATGGCCGGGATGGGCGAAAAACCGGAAACCCGGTCAGGTCCGTAATTCTTAATGGTGTTCACGTGGGCCGCGGCCGCTATTTCGAGGGCCTCGGCCCACGATGTGCGGACCAGGCCGCCCTTGCCGCGGGCATTTTGGTAGCGCCGGCGCTTCTCAGGATCGCCGGCGACTTCGGCGAAGGCAAGAACTGGGTCCTTCAGTCGCGACTTGGCCTCGCGGTACATCTCTAGGAGCACGCCCCTTGCATAGGGGAAACGAACTCGGGTCGGAGAGTAGGTGTACCACGAGAATGCGGCGCCGCGGGGGCAGCCGCGCGGCTCGTACTCCGGACTGTCCGGGCCGACTGACGGGTAGTCAGTCTGTTGGGATTCCCAGGTGATAATCCCATCTTTGACGTAGACCTTCCATGAACAGGAACCCGTGCAATTCACCCCGTGGGTAGACCGCACCACCTTGTCGTGGCTCCACCGGTCGCGATAAAAGACATCGCCGGCACGGCCGCCCTCCCGGAAGACGGCACGTGAATCAGCCGTCTCATCCCACTTGGTGAAGAAGCGGCCCAGCTTCAACATGATGTCAGAGGCAGGCCCGTCAATCCCGGCAACAAATGGTTTGGCAGTCATGGCCCCACCCTAGGGTGAGGGTCAACGCATTACTAGGGCGTTGGGAATAGTCAACAAATGACTGAAGCAATTCTTGGGCACAGAAAACCTGGGACTTCATCGCTTCGCGGACGGCATTGCGGGATGCGATGAAGGGACGAATGGCACTGTCGATGCTCACATGTTGCTGCCACGATGAAGTCACCAGTCATGGATGACCAATCAACGCGTCTCACTCGAGCCACACAACCTGACTGGCAGGAAAGGTGGTGCCCGATGGCTCAATTAGCAGAATTGGGGATTTTTTGTGGAGCCGTGGAGCGCCCGTGGTGTCAGGCGTGCGGAACTGGCCAATTCCTGCTCATAGAGTCCGTGGCTCCGTGTTTATGCGGCCATGCCGGGGCCGTGGGTCTAAGCTATTCGTGCCTAGAGTGCGACGGCTTTTCAGCTCACTGCGTCAATGTCAGCGACGTGGGGGATGCTTTGGCGCACATGGTGGCAGCAATGAGACGGTGAAACCCGAAGCAACGACTAGGACGGCTGGATCAGAGCACTCAGCCGTGCGACGGGCATTGTGGCTCTGGGGGCACCTTCCATGATTCTCATCGCCCCTTACGCGCGACGATGCATCAATCGATGGAACCTCCCGACACTTCCATACCATCCGTATTCCGGAAGGGGTCGCAAAGAGGAAAAGTCACACATCAGCGTGACCTTAGCCTCTAGTGACATCTCAGCGGAAGCCACACAGTGGTAGGTGATGAAAGAGGTGTGATGGTATGACAAGCAAGTCAACTGTTGAGAATTCGAATCGGCCTTCAAGCGATGCGCAAGGTGGAGGGGCTGGGTTCGTCTTGGCGCTGATACTGGGTACGCTGCTGGCATTATTGGGTGCCGGCGGGGTCATCGGGGGTCTGGCCTCGGCTGTGGTGAGTTCACAGCAGGATTCGGAGGGCTACTTCACTTCCGGGACGCGTGAATTCGCCACTACCTCCTATGCGCTTTCCTCTCCTCCAGCCCAGCTTGGGGTCGAGGCGGTTCCCTTTGACCTTGGCAGCATTCGGCTGAGTGCCGAGTCCGCTTCGCCTGGGGGCCAAGTGTTCATTGGTATTGGGTCCAAGGCGGAGGTGGCGAGCTATCTCAATGGCGTGCACGCAACAGTCATCACCGGCGTCGAAACCCGGCCGTTCCGGGTGAGCTACAGCGATGTTCCCGGGCAGGCCGCACCCGAGCCGCCAGGGGAACAAAGTTTTTGGGCCGTGCAAGCGTCCGGGACCGGTGCACAGCAAGTCAGCATGGACCTGCGCAGTGGTGATTGGGTCATGGTGATCATGAACGCCGATGCCAACCCAGGTGTCACCGTCAACATGACGGCCGGGTTCCACTCCGAGTTGTTCGGAGCGATCACACCTGCGTTGTTAACGGGCGGGCTGGCAGCCCTGATCATCGGGGCGGGCTTGATCACCCTAGGTGCCGTGGGCCTAGGCAGACGGCACCCTTCGTCTCGGCAGCCGGCGCCTAGCAATCCGGTCACTGGCGACGACGTGTCCGCGACCGAACTTGACTACGCGAAAGCTTATCCGGCGAGACTCATCGGACAGCTTGACCCGCAGCTTTCTCGGGGGCTGTGGCTGGTCAAATGGCTTCTTTCCTTGCCGCACATGATCGTCTTGGTTTTCCTGTGGTGCGCCGTGGTCATCACCACAATCTTTGCCGGAATCGCCATCCTGTTCACCGGCCGCTACCCGCGCGCGCTCTTCAACTTCAACGTCGGAGTCCTGAGATGGAACTGGCGGGTGACCTTCTACGCCTACTCGGCGTTGGCCACTGACAAGTACCCACCCTTCACGCTTGCCGCTACCGAGTATCCCGCCGACTTCGAAGTTGACTACCCCGGTCAGCTCTCCCGCGGACTTGTGCTGGTCAAGTGGTGGGTCTTGGCGCTCCCCCACTTACTGGTCGTAGCCATCTTCACCAGTGCGGCGTGGTCCATGTGGGACCCGAGCGGTGATTGGCAATCGGGCTACGGCCGTACGGTCGGGTTCTCCCTGCTCGGCATTCTGGTGCTCATTGCCGCCGTCGGACTCCTGTTCACCGGGAGATACCAACGACCGCTCTTTGGTCTCATCATGGGCATCAACCGGTGGATCTACCGCGTCGCCACTTATACCCTTCTGTTGAGGGACGAGTACCCGCCGTTCCGCTTGGATCAGGGCCCTGACGAGCCGGCCGGGGCGGACCACCACTGATGGGAGCACTCAATGGCCAACCATTTTGAACGGTACGCCGAGGTAGCGGAAATCTTGGCCCGGCACGGCTTCGGCTCGCTGCTGGCCAAGATAGGTCTTGGGCGGTTACATCTGGGCCAAGGACCGTGGCAGCCCGACGATCTCTCCAATCCCGAACGGCTCAGGCGCGCACTGGAAGAATTGGGACCAACCTTCATCAAACTCGGACAGGTGCTGTCCACCAGGCCCGACATCCTTCCGCCTGACTATCTCAGCGCACTGTCCAAACTTCAAAGCGGGGCACCGGAAGTTCCTCCAGAGATTATCACCTCACTCATCGAGCAGGAGCTGGGCGGAACAACCAAAGAGCTCTTCAGAACCTTTAGTGCTACTCCACTGGCCAGCGCCTCGATCGGCCAGGCCCATGCAGCAACACTGCATGACGGCACCGCCGTTGTGATCAAGGTCAGGCGGCCTGGGGTGGTTGCCCAAGTTCAGGAAGATCTGGAGATCCTTCAAAACCTGGCCCACCAGGCAAACCGGAACTGGACGGCGGTGGCGGACTACAACCTTGAGGCTATTGCCGCCGAGTTTGCCACAACACTTCGGGCTGAACTCGATTATCTGCAAGAGGGACGCAACGCTGAACGCTTTGCGAAAAATTTTGCCAACGACCCCAGCATCCATATTCCCAGAATTTTCTGGTCCACCACCACCTCCCGGGTGCTGACCATCGAGAGAATCTTTGGGCTGAAGATCGACGACGTCGAAATCCTTGCCATGCCTGCCCTCGAGCGGACCCGCCTGGCTGATGTGGCAGCAAGGGCCGCGGTCAAAATGATCTTTGAGGACGGCTTCTTTCATGCAGATCCCCACCCGGGAAATCTCTTTGTTGAATCGACTTCGCGAATAGCGCTAATCGATTTCGGCATGGTGGGCGAAATCGACAACGAGCTCCAGAGTCACCTGGGGAAACTATTGGTGGCCTTCAGCATTGACGACCCCGACCGCATCGCCAGAGCACTGCTGGAACTCTCGATCAACCGCCCCACCGCGGATCGCGGCCTGTTGCGGCAGGATATTCTGCGCTTCATGCGGCTCTATCAGGGACGGCAATTGGGCCAAATCGAAATCTCGCCTCTGGTCACCCAAATGCTAGCTCTCCTGCGCAATCACCATCTTCAGCTGCCCAGTGAAATAGCCATGCTTACCAAAATGATCTTCATGACAGAAGGACTGGGCGCACGACTAAATCCCACCTTCAACCTCGGCACAGTGATCAAGCCCTATGCCGGCAAATTGGCCTTGGACCGGGCAATCCCCCGCAATCTCCTACGAAACATCTCCCAATGGGGTTTGGACGCCGCCGACCTCGGCGCCGCACTGCCCGAAAAGCTACGAAAGCTGCTCGATCTTCTCGATGACGGCGTCGAGGTCCACTTGCGCTCGGAGGAATTGGCACCTCTGGTGACGCGCGCCGAACGAATTGGAAATCGCCTAATTGCAGGGATGATAGTCGCAGCATTTGTTCGAGGAATTGGGGAGCTTACGGCAGCCGACCGGAATCGCCTGAGTGCATGGCAAAACCCCTTGGTTGCTGGCGGCGTTGGCGTGGTCACGGCGCTGGGCGGCTACTTGGCGTGGACCACACGGCGCAGTGGCGGTGGCAAGCGCTAGTACAGTCAAGGCCGCGGGCCTTTGTGCTCTGTTTTGCAGACTTCTTAGGCCATATCATCGTCCACATGACCAGGAATTCCACGCCCTTCCTTGTTGGCCACAGTTCATAGGGGAAATGCAATGACACTCTCTGCCCACGAACTAAGAATTCTCAAGGACATGGAAGAACAACTCGCTGCCGAAGACGCGCGACTCTCAAGGACTTTAGGCAGAAACCTTGATCATCATCGGGCCGCAAAACTGGTGGCCAAGGGACTGGCCGCCATGACTATTGGCCTTGGGCTGATAATTCTTGCCCTGTCCGTCCATGCTGTGCCACTGGGAGTAGTTGCCTTTGTGTCCATGACCACGAGCGTCTACCTGCTCATTGTCCCGCCAATCAAGCTGGGGACCCGTCGTGGGGAACGGAAAAACCACGAAATTCCCCGATCGACCTCCCCCTAAACACGCCGGGGCGCTCTCCCAACAGGAGGTCTTTGGACTCTATTTTCGCTGCTCCTGTCAGCCTAGGATCAGACCATGATGAACAAACCAGCCAGTGTCCCATCGAAGGAACTAGGTGCCCACGAATGCTGGGCATTACTTCGTGGCGTTTCTGTAGGAAGGCTGGCGGTCTGGGTGACCGACCATCCCGACATCTTCCCCATAAACTTCGCGGTGGACCATGGAACACTGGTGTTTCGCACAGGTCTGGGGACCAAGCTCTCCGCAGCCCTCGGTGAAACCCCGGTGGCCTTTGAGGCTGACGGATTCGATCGCGGCAGCGGTGTCGCTTGGAGCGTTGTGGCCAAGGGCAGCGCAGTTCGGATCTACTCAACGGAAGATGTTCTGGACAGTTTTTCGATTATGCTCTTCCCCTGGCAATCCGGACGCAAGGATACGTTTATCCGCATTGAGCCAACGTCAATCACCGGCCGAAAATTCAAGGTGGCCGATCCAGCGCAGTGGTGGACAGCCCAGGCCATGGCCCCACATACCAGCCCGGAATAACAGTTCTGAACCTCAATGCCGCATTACTTCTCCGAAGGAGAACAATGTCAGGGAACAAAACACGAACGCTGGCAGTGGAAGTAACGCGACTGGCACTGAGGGCTTTGTGCCCTTGTCGGTCAATAGTGTGTAAGACAGACTGGCAGGATGGATGCGACAGAATCATGCACTGCCAATGATTAAGCAGGAGGATTCCCCTAGCGGGAACCACAGCCACGGAGGGAACGAAGACGATGGATAGGCCAGTTAGCTCCGACCCGCGAAAGATCGCCACAGTCAAGGCACCCATCACGGTCTTCATTCTCGACGATCATGAACTTGTTAGGCGGGGGCTCAAAGAACTACTCGAAGGTGAAGGCTTCAAAGTTATTGGGTCAACCGGCTCCGCACTGGAAGCAACCAGGCGCATCCCGGCCCTGCATCCTGACGTTTCGGTATTGGATGCCCGGCTTCCCGATG
>JBKKBD010000119.1:0-14217 GCA_046714315.1 Specibacter sp. | reverse complement strand
GCATTTTGCCGACAGAATCCCACGCTGGATCACCATCAATGAACCCGCGGCCCTGACCCTGCTTGGCTACGGTGCCGGTATCCACGCCCCGGGACTTGCGCTTGGTTTTGACGCCCTACCGGCGGCCCATCATCTCCTCCTGGCGCACGGGCTGAGCGTCCAGGCGCTGCGGTCGGCGGGGGCAGGCAGCATTGGCATCGCCAATAACCACGCGGCAACGTGGCCTGCCAGCGAGCATGAAGCGGATCAGCAGGCCGCCGGACTCTATGACACCCTGGCCAACCGGATGTTTGCCGATCCCATCCTCACCGGCAGCTATCCCGAGGCCTTGGTACCATTCCTGCCACCCCTGCCCGACGGCGATCTTGCCATCATTTCCACCCCCATCGACTGGTACGGCATCAACAGCTACAACCCTGTTCTGGTGGGCGCGCCCACGGCCGGCGGGGCGGCGCTGATCGACGGCCACGCACTGGATGCCTCACTCCCCTTCGAACTGAGGGAGTTGAAAGGGTACCCGCGCACCGACTTTGACTGGCCGGTGGTGCCCGATGCGCTCACGGAGTTGCTGCTGGGTTTCAAGGATCTCTACGGCAGCAAGCTCCCACCCATTGTCATCACGGAAAACGGTGCCGCGTACAACGTTGGCCCGGATCATGACGGACGGGTTCCGGACGCGCCCAGGATCGACTACACCGACTCACACCTACGGGCTTTGGCAGCCGCAATGAAGGCAGGCGTTGACGTGCGCGGCTACTTTCATTGGTCGCTCATGGACAATTTCGAGTGGGCGGCAGGCTATTCTCAACGCTTTGGCCTGGTCCACATCGACTATAAAACGCAGAAGCGCACACCCAAGGACTCCTACTACTGGTACCAGCAGCTCATTCGGTCATCCAAGGGTGTGGGCCCCTAGTTGATCCGTGGGCTTCCGAATTGGGCGACCGCCTACTTGCTAACGAAGGCGAGCAGCGCGGCGTTCACCTCTTCGCTGTGAGTCCACAACAGACCATGGGGAGCACCTTCCACTTCCACGTAGTCCGCCTCGGGCAGGGCCTTACGGAATCGTCGGGCCGTAGCATCGATGGGGAGAATATTGTCCTTCGTGCCATGCAGGATCAGTGCAGGCTTCCCGCTGGCCCGGACGGCCTCAACATCCTCGCGGAAGTCCTCAAGCCAAGCAGGGACGACGGCGTAGGCGGCCACCGGTGCGCTCGAGACGGCGGTGTTCCAGCTTCCCGTGACGGCCTCTTGGCTGATCCTTGAACCCAGGTTTTCATCCAGGTTGTAAAAATTCGAGAAAAAGTCTGTGAACCACGCGAAGCGGTCACCCTTTGCGGCTTCGAGAATGCCGTCGAATACCTCCTGCGGAACACCCTCGGCGTTATCTTCCCCAGCAACAAGGAATGGCTCCAGCGAGGCGAGAAAAGCAAGTTTGGCCACGCGAGCGTGACCGTACTTTGCGACGTATCGAGCCAGTTCGCCGGTGCCCATGGAGAACCCAACCAAAATGACATCGGAAAGATCGAGCGTTTCAAGGATCTTGTCCAGATCGGCCGCGAAGGTGTCATAGTCATAACCTGAGCCAACCTTGCTTGACTGGCCAAAACCCCTGCGGTCATAGGTGATGACTCGGTATCCGGCATCAAGCAGTTCACGTGTTTGGCGTTCCCAGCTGTGCCCATTGAGGGGGTAGCCGTGAATCAGGACGACTGGCTGACCTGCGCCTTGGTCCTCGTAGTAGAGATCGATGGAGGTGCTGTTTTCAGTTCCAACCTTGATGTATCCCATGGTGAAATCCCTTCCAAGCGAACACGAGAACGGCTGTCCTCGAGGTGTGCTTATCAGCCTAGGTAAGGATGAGCCTTTTGTCAGTGGGATGGACACACGGCGACTCACCAACAAGGCCGCACTCACGAGCATCCGCTCAAGCCATCCCCTCCGCCTGCCAAAGCTGCCGGAGCTGGGTGGATTTTGATATTCCCGGAAGCTCGGGCGGGGAGGCCTGGAATACGCAGCGCCCGGTGAGGACGTTCGACGGCGGCACCAACCCCGTGACCTCGCATCGGAGCCATCCGGGTCAGATAGGGTGGCTGGCCTAAGTGGTGCCGGTTCGGCGGCCCCTTAAACTAGGCGATCCACGGCAGGCTTCCCGGTATTTGGAAAGCCTGCCGTGGTTCATGCCCGCTCATGCAACCCGCTCATGGCCGCTCGGGCCCTGCGAGTCAGCGGCCTCCGGGCTTACCGTGTCCCTGACCGGGGTTACTGTTTCCATGGCCGGGGCTACCGTTACCTTGGCTGGGATTACCGTTACCAGGGCCACCGGGCTTTCCATGTCCCTTGCCGGGGTTCCCCTCCTCGTTGTCAAGGTTCAGGACCACATAACCGGCAAACTTTTCATCACCTGCGGAAGCCCTGTATTCAACAGTGGTCAGCCCAGTGCCAGCCACAGCGAAGGGCGCCGTGTAGGCTGTCCAATCGCCACCGCCAACCTTGTATTCGACCACTGCCGCGTCCGCAGCGGAACCGGACGCAGCCAGCGTCACTGTTGGTTCGACGTCGAACTTGCCCTCACCATTGGGCTCGCCCTCCAGAGAGCCGGTGACTCCCAAAGAGCCGACATCCGTGTTGCGAACCTCTATCTCGTAGGCGGACAGGTAGATGCCCATGTTTGATGACTGGATCTCAACCTTGACGTGGCGTGCCTTGACAGGATCAAAGGACACAACATCTGTGCGCTTGTTCTCCGGCATGCCGGTCTTGGTGGCCACGACGGTCCAGTTGGTGCCGTCCGGTGAGGTGGAGATGGTGTAATCCTTGGCGGAAGCACCTTCCCAGGCAATAGTGACCTCGTTGATGGGCAGTTCCTTGCCCAGATCACCGGCAATCCACCGGGTGTCGTTGTAGTTGGCGGACCATCGGGTGGCCAAGTTGCCGTCAAAAGCCTGGCTGGCGGACAGGCTTGGCGCCTCATTGCCCGAAGCAGTCGCCACGGCACCGACAGCCACATTGGTAACCCCCTGCACGCCCAAGCTCCACGCACCCACGGTGCCGAAGCTGTCGGAGGGTGTCAGGCCTGCAAGCCGCACGAACCGTGCCTCAGTCGTGGAGAAAGTGACGTGGTCCAAACCGGCGCCGGCTACAACATGCGAGGTGGCACGGTTCCAGAACAGTCCGTCCTTGGAGGTTTCCACGGCATAGCCCGTTGGTGCATTTAGTGCCCATTCAGCGCTGATCCCGCCGATCTTCTGGACGGATCCAAGATCAACGCTCAAGGCTGCAGCTGTGTTATCCGCCGTCTCCCAGCGTGTGTTCTGCTCACCGTCGGTGAGGTTCGACGCCGGATGGCCGTTCTTGGCGGATGTGGCGGTGACGGCCTTGCCGGCAGCCAGATCGACCCCGCCGGCAGCGGGGGTGGTGTCCTTGACCGTGCCAAGTGAGGGCCCCATGCCAATGCTGTCGAGTGCGTTGCTGAAGTCCGAGTAGGAAGTCGTGGGAGCCTTGGCAGTCCAAGTCTTTTGGGCAACGATCGGGAAGGAACGCTCAATCAGGCCGTGGACATCCTGCTGGCTGTAGTCCGCATCAACCAGGTCATTCCACACGGCAAACATGGCACCCATGATCTGGCTGGGATCCACAACTTCATTGCCAGCCGCGTTGGGCAGCCAGTCGGTATACAGCCACTGGTTGTTCAATCCATTGCCGTGGTAATAGTCGGCGAAGGGAACCACATAGAGCGTGCCGTCATTGGTGTTGATGAACTTCATGCCGTCCGCGGCGGCCGCATCCAGGCCGTACCAGCCGTTGTTCCATGAGTTGATGACCACGTCTTTGTCGTAGCCTTCAACACCGGACATGCCGGTTCCCTTGCTCATTTCGGTAAAGCTGCCCCAGGCGCCAGGCTGTTTGCCGGCGTCGCGGATGTGCTCTGCCATGTCGTTGTAGAACTGGCGGTACTGGTCCTTGTTTCCGGGGTATTCATCGGCACCAAAATTGACCTCAGGTCCCTGGAACCACGGCATGAACTCATCGAAGATTCCCTTGATGACTTCTGTGGTCTCCGGGTTCCCCAAGTCCAGGTGGTCCGATTTGCCATCGTTCAAGCCAATGTCCGGGCGCCACTTGATGATGGCCGCGGCGTGCGCGGGGACATCAATTTCTGGGATGATGCGCACGCCGCGACTGGCTGCCGTGGTTTCAAAGCCGTCCCAGTCGGCACGGTCATAGGAACCGTCCGCCGAGGCCAGTCCGGCGTACTTGGGATTGTCCGACTTCAGGCGGAAGCCCATATAGGATTCGCGCCAGTCACCATTGTCGACGAAGATCTGGTTGTCATTGAGGTGGATCTGGAAGCGGTTGAGCTTGTAGTAGCTCATCATCTTGATGTAGTCATCGACAAAGTCGGCCGAGAAAACGCGGCGTCCTACATCCAAGATGAAGCCGCGGGCCTCGTAATCGGGCCAGTCGACAGCGGCACCGACAGGAAGCTTGTTGCGGCCATCCGCCTGGGCCATGATCTGCAGGATGCTGCGCGTGCCATAAAAGGCGCCGGTTTCAGTGGGTGCGGTGACCTTGACGCCAGCAGCGCTGACGTCAAGCTTGTAGCCTTCTTCGTCATAGCGGACGCCGCCGGCAGCGTATTTGTCCACAACGTCCAGCACTAGGGAGATGTCGCCGGGCTCGCTTGCACCGGTGACAACGTCAAGATCCAGCCCAGTCATTTCGGCCAAATCATCAGAAAACTCCTCGCCGATCTGTCTCAGTTCGGCGTCGACAACAATGCGGCTGGCGGGAGTGACTTCCAGGATCCCCGAGCCGCCCGCCCATTCGTGCAAGGATGGAGCCACGATGGGCGCCGGGTTGATGGCCGGCTCTTCCGGTGCCGCAGCGGCCGGTGACAGTGCACAGATTCCGGCCAGCGGCAGGCTCAAGGCCGCCACCGCCGCAATCTTCTTCCACGTACTCTTCATGAAACGAAACCCCTCAATAGATAGGCAACCCTGACGGCGGCCAACGCGATTGCCGCCAGGCCAAAACCGGCGTCTTGCATGGCGCTATGCCGGCCATGCAAGTAACACCGCCGATGGCGGACACTGACAGCCGTCCTCTTTGTCCGGGTCTGCGAATACCCGCGGCACCGCACCCGGAATGAAATGTGAGCGGGAGCACATCGACCGATGTTTACCATCACATTCTTTTGCTCAGCCATTGTCAAGGACTACTTTGGTACCGTTCACATTGCGACGAGGCAGCACCTGCCGCACCGTTCCGGCTCAAGCCCTGAATCGCTCGCGCCGTCTTGATGACAGATCATTGGACCATTGCTAAAACGACTGATGGCAGCGTTGAAAACGTTGCACGCAGCATCCAACATTTCCACCCTGAAACCGCATTTTCGGTGCGGCTTTTTCGGGTTTTTCTGACTTCTGCAGCTCTCGGAGCGTCGCTGGCACCACCTGTCCTGACAGGACAGATACAAAGCCGACTGACCGCGGCACTGAGGAGAAACTGGCATTGCACCGGCCGTGGCCGGGGTTGTTCAGCAGCACCCACCCGCTGGCCGGTCGCCAACAATCGTCCTTGCAGCCAAGGGTTTTACGGTGAAATATTTTCACTTTTGATGACGGTAACATCATGAAAAGCCACCATCCCAACGGCTGCCACATTGGTGGCCATGCAACCTGGCGCATGGCACATTGCTCCCGGCCCAACGACCTCGAAGACACCGAACATCTTCGCTGAATATTACGTCCGAGTGATGGTTGCCTGCAGAGTTGAAAACTGGCAGGGGTATACCCTGTTTCCATGGCGGACCTGTTTGATGAGAGCTTCTGGGATGAGCGCTACAGGGGTAGCCGCGCCGTATGGAGTGGTAGCCCCAACCCGCAACTAGTGGCCGAGGTCTCCGGGCTCCTCCCCGGCAGGGCGCTGGATGTTGGCTGCGGTGAAGGCGCGGACTCCCTGTGGCTGGCTGAGCGCGGCTGGCACGTGCTGGCTGTTGACATTTCAAGTG
Organism: Specibacter sp.; assembly: GCA_046714315.1. Taxonomy (GTDB): domain Bacteria; phylum Actinomycetota; class Actinomycetes; order Actinomycetales; family Micrococcaceae; genus Specibacter. The sequence goes on along the minus strand of JBKKBD010000119.1, from coordinate 8,204 downwards.
TGGCACTGCAAAAAGCAGCCGACCATGCTGCGACAAAGGAAACTTCCGGCACCGCATTGCCCGGCACCATTACGTGGGAACACCACGACCTGCTCGCGTGGATTCCCCCAGCCGCATCCTTCACCCTGGTCACGGCCCAGTTCATGCACCTGCCGAAAGTAGACCGGGAACCCTTGTACGCCCGCCTTGCCGCGGCTGTCGCCCCTGGAGGGTCCCTGCTGATCGTGGGTCACTCAGAATCGGACATCCAGGCCGGCGCCAGCCGCCCGCACGGTCCTGAACTGTTTTTCACGGCTGGCAACGTTGCTGATTCCCTCGATGCGAGGCAGTGGCGGGTGGAGGTCTCCGAAGCCAAGGCTCGGACCGCCATGGATCCCGAAGGCCGTCCAATCACCATCCATGACGAGGTCCTGCGGGCCGTGCGGCTGCTGTAGCCTACCGCCAACGTCGGCGCCTTCTGGCCAGTCCCGGCAGCGGAGGTGCCGTGGATATGTACCGATGTCCTGTTGGGGTGGTGATTTCCGTAGTGGATGGGCCGTCATTCGCCAGATCTGCTTCCACAGCACCGCCTCCGGCATGCCGCCTTGACGACCACCCCAGCACTTCCTTGGCCTTGTTGCAATCGGCGCACAGGCCTTGGCCGTTATCGATGGACGTGGTGCCGCCGGCAGCGTACGCCTTGACGTGGTCGTACTCGCGGATGGGAGCATCGCAGTATGGCGTTTGGCAGCGCTGGTCTTGAATCCGCAGGAACTCTTTCATGCCCTCCGGAAACAGCCTGGCTTGCGAGTCCAAGGCCAGCAGCTGATTGGTTCCCGGGTGCGTGAAGAGCCGCTTCAGCCACACCTGGGGTGAAGGCCCGCCACCGCCGCCCCCACAGTCGGCCCCAAGGATCATGCCGCGCGCAGCGGGGGCTGGAATGGGGTCGTAACCCACCAGGACGGCCGGCTCGTTGTCGCTGCCAAAGAGCGAACGGTCAGTCATGACCAGTTCCAGAGAAATATTGGCTTCATCCATCGTGGTGCACAATTGCTGGCTGGCCACCCCAACGGCCGGTGCCCCAGCCGACGGGGCCGCGGCAAATTCTCTTGCAGGCACACCCCTGTGTTCGCTGAGCTTTCCGGCGCCCTCATTACAGGGAGCATGCTGCACCAGCCGGTGCATGAGGGCATCGGCCATGATCTGGCCCTTGCCGCGCTCATCACCGGCCGATCTAAGGCCGTCAGCAACCTTGGTCAGAGTGGAGAGTATGCGCACACCTTGCTTCAGAGGGATCAACGCCGTCAGGTACGTCATACCGTCTGCAGCCGGACGGAGGGAAACATACCTGTCCCCCACCGCCTTTTCATTGCGCTTAACAAAGGCCTTCGGATCGAGTTTGTAGGCAGCTTTTCGAGCCGCGGTGCTCAGTTCACGGCTTCCTAAAAGCCCGGCGGCCTCCGGGTCGCCGCAGATGAGCTGGTCCACTTGTGCACGGTGTTCCAGGGAAAGAAACGCCGTCTCCTTGGCTAGCAAGCCCACCCTGTACTCACTGAGCTTCCCCCGTGAAAAAGCATCCATGCTCCGGGGCATCTCCCGCACCAACACCTCGGAAAGTTCCGTAATCTGGCGCCCGCGGTAGGGAGATTCGTGGCGAGCCAGAGCCACTTGATGGGCGATCCCACGGCCAATGTTCTGCTGGGGAATGCCAGCCCGGGCCTGATCCAACCTCTGCTGGGCAACGAACAGGGATTGTGCATGGGCTTGTGCCGCGGCGATGGCATTTTTGAGTTCTTCCAGTGCTTCGATCACGTCGACCAGTGCAGCGCCAGAGACTTGGTCCACAACATTGGGATCAAAGCCCTCGTCACCGACCAGACCACCCAATGCACTGACAACCTTCGCAGCCAAGACAGCTTGATCTGCAGACTTGCGGGCAATAGCCTGAGCCGCTGTCACCTGCTGGCTCAAATGCGCCAACGTCTCCGTGCCGTTCCCGTCGCGGACGGCCTGTCCCACCGCCTCCACGGCCGCCACAGCCCGGCCACTGTCTTGCACGGCAAATTCATGGGCGAGGGCAGCATCCAGTTGAGCAAGAACCACCGGGTCAAAGAAGCCGGCGCACCGCTCCACTAGTGAACGGCCAGCCTCCATCAGGCCACGACACCTGGCTGTCGCTGCCGCACCCCTGCCAGGAATTTCTCCGGAGGCTGACCGCCCCTCGGGACTAGGCATCTCGGCACGTTCGGGAGCATCGGCCGCCGCCAGAGGATCAGCTGAAAGCTGGCCAGCTGCCATGGCCCGGCTGGTTGTGGTGGCAACACCAAGTCCCATAGGATCAAGCCATTCAGGTACAGCCATGCCGCTCACCGCCTTGCCAGTCCGCGCCGGTTCCGGTAACAGCTCCGGGAGCCATTTCATCCTGAGAAGATCACTGCCAGATCATCGGACTGAATATCAGTTCTGATCATCATTGATCTTCTAATACATACACTCTACGAGCAGAAACGGACATTCTGGAGGCCCACCAAACACTGGGTGGAAATCTGTGAGCTGCCCCATTTTCAGCGGTACCTGTGGAGGAATCAATGTCGCAAAAATGCCGGAAATGGGACAAAAACAGGCCCTCCCCGGCATTCAAGACAGCCCAGGTCTCACGGCAGCGAGAGTTTGAAGCCCGCGTGGGACTGCGTGAAACCCAGCCGTTCGTAGAAACGGTGAGCATCAAGGCGGGAAGCGTCACTTGTCAGCTGCACCAAGGCCGCCCCGCGCCGTCGGGCTTCATCAACGGCCCAAGTGATCATGGCCCCACCAAGGCCCAAGCCACGCAGTTGTTCATCGACGCGGACAGCCTCGATCTGCAGACGGGTTGCCCCATTTCGCGCCAGCCCCGGCAGGAACGTCAGCTGCATGGTCGCCACCACGGCATCATCCGGAGATTCGACGACGCACAGTAGATGGGCCGGGTCGGCATCAATGGCATGGAACGCGGCAACATAGGGCTCTCGCCGCTCCGGCGCCGCCGATTCAACGGCAGCCCGAAGTTGGTCACGGGCAATCAGCTCGATGATGGGGCCAACGTCGGACTCAACGGCCCTGCGTAACTGGAAGCTCTTGTCTGCGAGCGCGATCGTTGCCAAGATCATGGGTGGTTCCCTTCAAGGTGATGCCGGCCGCGATGGAAGCCAACACCACGACAATACCCACCAGCTGCCAGAGGCTCAGCGTTTGGCCGGCCACCAGCCACCCAAGGACAATGGCAACGACGGGGCTGAGCAGGCCCAGGAATGCCGCCGCCCCGGCTGGCAGCTGCGCGAGTCCACGGAACCAGCAGAAATATGCCACGGCCGTCCCGATAAGGGACAAGTAGAGGTAGCCAAGGATATTTGGCATGGTGAGCGGAGCCGTGGGCAAGCCCTCGAATATCAGCAACAGGAGGGACAAGGTAGCGCCGCCAGCCACCAGCTGCCATGCCGTGGTTGCCAAGGGTGACACCGCCCGACCGCCCCTGGACACGGGTTGACCCCACTTCTTTGCAAGAACCATCCCAGCTGCCATGGACAGCGTGCCGCCAGCTGCCGCGGCCAGGCCCGGCCCATCCAGCCGCGCCTGGGATTGGAGCACGATCAACGCCACGCCAAACACTCCCGCGGTGCCGGCCAGCAGCCGGGTCAAGGTCAATTTCTCGTGCAGTATGCGGCTGGCCAAGAGCGCCACCAATAGCGGCTGAATGCCCCCAACAATGGCTGCCACTCCCCCTGGCAGTCGGTAGGCGGCCACGAACAGCAGCGCGAAGAAGGCTCCGATATTCAGGATCCCCAACACCCAGGACTTCCACCACCATGATCCCTGCGGCAATCGCCCGGACAGCGCGAGCAGAAGTAGCCCCGCCGGAAGTGCCCGCAGGGTCGCGGCAAGGAGCGGCCGCCCCTCAGGAAGAAACAGGGTCGTGGTCAAGTAGGTGGTCCCCCACAGTGCAGGAGCCAGCGCGGTCATGAGAATCAAAGGTAATTTTTTACTAAGCACTTAGCTAATATAACTAAGCGCTTAGCAAATTGCTAGACTGGTGCCATGACCGATCATTTAGACCGCATTCTCGAGCAGTGGAAGGCTGAAAAGCCACACCTCGATGTTTCCCCCATGGCCGTGATCGGCAGGTTGGGCAGGGCCTCGTCCGCAATAAACTCGCGCTTGGCAATCACGTTCGCCAAGCATGCTCTGGATTCATCCAGCTTCGACGTCCTCGCAACCCTCCTGCGCAGCGGGGCACCCTATTGCCTCACCCCGGCCATCCTGGCGCGCGATTCCATGATCTCCACCAGCGCCGTGGCACAACGCCTGAACAAGCTCGAGGGCAGGGCCTTGGTCACCCGAAAGGTAAACCCCGACGACGGACGCGGCACCTTGGTCGCCTTGACACCCGCCGGGCGAAAGTTGATCGAGGCAGCGTTGCCCGATCATCTGGCCGCCGAGCACGCCATCACGGCGGCACTGACCGAGGCCGAACAGTCCCAACTGGCTGTCCTGCTACAAAAGCTCGCGGACTCAGCTGGCGGCCAGACCGCCGGAAGGTGACGCAGCTACGTAAGCGTGGGAGCTGCACCCATCCGTGACAGACTTCCTCCATGACCAAATTGATTGCCGTGCTTGCCATCCTCGCTGCCTTGGCCTGGGCCGTCACGGCAACGGCGTCGTGGATCACCAAGAAAAAGGCGCCGCTGGCCATTGCCTCCGGGCGGGCACCAACTCACGCCACAGCAGTTGAGCAGAACAAGGCCTTGCTGCGAGCACAACTGCGTCCAGCCGCTGGCATGGCCTTCGCCCTGATCATGTTCGCGGCCCTGTTCAGGGTTTCCATTGGCCTAACAGGCCAGGCTGGACTACCTACTGCCCTCACGGCAGGGTTGTCGGCCAGCGGTGGATTACTGCTGTTCTCGGCCTTGCCTGCGGCATCCTTGCCTGCCACCTCGTTGCCGGGCTCATCACTGACCGCGGGTCCGACGCCAGCCCGGCCGCCACTCGCAGCAAAGAAGCACTTCATCATTCCGTGCGCCACCTTGATCGCCTTCCTGGCCTTCCTTGTGGTGAGCGCTCAGGCGGATGCCAGCTACCCAGGTTGGGAAGGCGCACTTCCCTTGGCCCTTGCTGCCTTGGCGCTGACAGGCTCCTCGCTACTTGCATTGCGGCGCCTAGGAAGAACAGCGTCGCTCCCTGATCCGCGGATGGCAGTCCTGGACCGCCGCTGGCGAGAGCTCTCCGCCCGCCTTGTCTTAACGTTCACAAGTGGTGCGCTGCTGGCTTATCTGGGCGGCACGGCGGTGGCTACCGGACAGAGCCTGCTGGGCACTGAGCCAGCGTCATCAGCCTTGGGAATCACCTCTCTGGCGCTGGGAGCGGCACTGGGGTTGTCCGGCGTCGTACTTCTGGGGCTGGCAGCGAAGGGTGCTTTCACCATCCGCGCCACAGCGCTCAGCGGAACTCCTGCGCCAATAACCGCATAAACTGGATGGCACCATGACTTTCACTATCTCCTACCCCGCCGCGCTGCCCGTCTCGGAGCGCCGCGAGGACATCATGGCTGCCATCGCCGCCAACCAAGTCACCATCATCGCCGGTGAAACTGGCTCCGGAAAGACCACCCAGATCCCGAAAATGTGCGTGGAACTGGGACTCGCCGAGAAGGGCCTGATCGGCCACACGCAGCCGCGCCGCCTTGCCGCGCGCACAGTCGCCGAGCGCATCGCCAGTGAAATGGGTGTAGAAATCGGTGAAGAGGTGGGCTTCCAGGTCCGTTTCACCGGCCATGTGGGCCCGCAAACAAAGATCAAGCTCATGACTGACGGCATCCTGCTGGCGGAAATCCAGCGCGACCGCCTGCTGCGCAAATACTCCGTCATCATCATCGACGAGGCCCACGAACGCTCCCTGAACATCGACTTCATCCTCGGTTATCTGCGCCAGATCCTGCCCAAGCGCCCGGATCTAAAGATCGTCATCACCTCGGCCACGATCGATCCCGAGCGCTTCGCCACCCACTTTGCCTCCCCTGAGGGCCCTGCCCCCATCATCGAGGTCTCTGGGCGCACCTTCCCCGTTGACATCCGTTACCGTCCCCTCAGTGGCCCTGCCAAGGGGGAGGACGACGACGAACTCGACTCCCGCACGGACCGCCAACTTGACGGGGGCAACAGTGAAGAGGACCGGGATCCGCTGGATGCCGTGTGCGACGCTGTGGATGAGCTGGCCAAGGAAGCTCCCGGGGACATCCTGATCTTCTTCTCCGGCGAGCGTGAAATCCGCGATGCCGCCGACGCCTTGGCCGGGCGGGCCAAGACCAATCCTCGGCTGCGAGACGTCCAAATCCTCCCGCTCTTTGCCCGGCTCTCACTGGCCGAGCAGCACGCCGTGTTCACTCCCGGCAGTCGCAAGCGCATTGTGCTGGCCACGAACGTGGCCGAGACCTCGCTAACGGTTCCCGGCATCAAATACGTCATCGACACCGGCACGGCGCGTATTTCGCGGTATTCGCACCGGACCAAGGTCCAGCGCCTGCCCATTGAGCGGGTGTCCCAGGCCTCAGCCAACCAGCGCTCGGGCCGTTGCGGCCGTGTGTCCGACGGTATCTGCATCCGCCTCTACTCCGAAGAGGACTACAAGGCCCGCAGTGAGTTCACGGACCCGGAAATCCTGCGCACCAACCTGGCCGCCGTCATCCTCCAGATGACGGCCATGGGTGTGGCGAAAGGACCCAAGGACGTGGAGAAGTTCCCGTTCGTCCAGCCGCCGGACTCGCGTGCCATCACCGACGGCGTGACTCTCCTGCGCGAGCTGGGCGCCGTGAGCGCCCAAGGTGGGATTACCGGCGTCGGACGTCAACTTTCCCAACTGCCGGTGGACCCACGGCTGGGACGCATGATCGTGGAGGCCGCCAAGCGTGGCGTGGCTGCCGAGGTCATGGTGCTTGCCGCCGCGCTCACCATTCAGGATCCGCGCGAACGCCCCACCGACAAGCAGCAACTCGCCACCGAAAAGCACAAGCGTTTCCAGGACGAGAACTCCGACTTCACCGGGTTCCTGAATCTGTGGCGGTACATCAAGGAGAAGCAGAACGAGCTCTCCTCCAGCGCGTTCCGGCGCCTGTGCAAGGCCGAATTCATCAACTATCTGCGGGTGCGTGAGTGGCAGGATTTGTTCAGCCAGCTCAAGCAGATGGCGAAGTCCGTGGACATCAAGGTCTCCGGCAACGACATTGACCCGGTGGCCAATCACGATGCCATCCATATGAGCCTGCTGACCGGTCTGCTGAGCCATATTGGTCTCTACGATCAACGCAAGCGTGAGTACGCCGGCGCGCGCGGCACCAAGTTCATGGTGTTCCCGGGCTCTGCCTTGTTCAAGAAGTCGCCCGATTGGGTCATGGCCGCCGAACTCGTAGAGACCTCGCGTCTCTGGGCACGCGTGGCCGCCAAGTTTGACCCGCTATGGGCCGAACAGGTAGCACCGGATCTGGTCAAGCGCACGTACAGCGAGCCGCACTGGTCCAAGAAAATGGGCTCCGTCATGGCACACGAGAAGGTCACCCTGTATGGGGTGCCGATTGTGCCGGACCGCCGCATTCATTACGGGAAGATCGATCCGGAACTGAGCCGGGAGATGTTCATCCGCCATGCCCTCGTGGAGGGTGACTGGCACACGAACCACAAATTCTTCCACCGCAACCAGGCCCTGTTGGCCGAGGTAGAGGAACTGGAAACCCGCATGCGCCGGCGCGATCTACGCGTGGACGACGAGACGCTCTTCGAGTTCTACGACGAACGCGTTGGCGGCGACGTGGTGTCCGAGCGGCACTTCGACAAGTGGTGGAAGGACGCCCGCCACAAGGACGCCGCGTTGCTCGACTTTGACACACATGTGGTCATGGCCGAGGAACCCGCCCTCGATGAGGCGGCCTTCCCCAAGATCTGGACCCAGGGCGAGTTTGAGCTGCCCCTGTCCTACGAGTTCCATCCCACCGCGCCCGGTGCTGCACCCAACCCGTCCGACGGCGTGACGGTGCAGGTTCCGTTGCTGTTCCTGAACCAGCTCTCCGAAGCCCCGTTCAGGTGGCAGATCCCCGGTCTGCGGGCCGAGCTTGTGACCTCGCTGATCAAGTCGCTGCCCAAGGCGATCCGGAAGAACTTCATTCCGGCGCCGGATGTTGGGCGCCAAGCTGCGGCGGCGCTGGC
>JBKKBD010000118.1:0-4705 GCA_046714315.1 Specibacter sp. | reverse complement strand
CGAATATGGACCTCTACAAATGGGCGTACAAGCTCTCGCCGGCCCTGCCAAGCGAGCTGGTCATGGATTGCTTTGAGCTTTCGTGGCGCATCCGGGCCATGGATATGCAGGCCTCCCCCTACGATCTAGCGGAGTGGGGTTACCCTCCGATCCAGATTGAGACGGCCGCCGGCAAGGCTGATTATGTGGCTGCGCAGCGCGGCTTTAGTGCCGAGTCCGCAGTGCTGCGTGGCCGGTTGCGAACCGCACTGGACGCCCTACGCTCGTAGTGGACGTAGTGGGGATATCCACCGCCGCGGTTGACATTTCAAATGTGATGCGGTTCACTATTCATACGCTGAAATAACAGTTCCACGATGCGAAAATATTTGAAGTTCGCATAGCCTACGCCGTGGATGCCAGCAGATGAAAAGCAAGGATCAACTTGCCATGCTGTTGCACGAATTCAACGAATCCAACGAAATTGCCCTAGTTGCGGTACTGCGACCCTGCCTCGACGTTGACCGGTGGATCCACCAGATCATTGACGGCCGTCCCTATGCAGCGGCGGAAGACATTTTCGCTGCCGCAAGGGACGCCGCCGCGCCGCTCACCGCCGGGGAGGTGGCCTCCGCCATGACACACCACCCCCGCATCGGAGAACGGCTGCCGGGAAGCGGTCAGGAGTCGGTATTGTCCGCCGCTGAACAGTCGGGGATTGACCCGGCCGACGCCGCGGTTGCTGCCGAACTACTGGACGGAAACCGCGCCTACGAGGAAAAGTTCGGCCGGGTCTTTCTCATTCGGGCCCTCGGGCGTTCGCCGAATGAGATCCTGTCCGCGCTGCACGAGCGGCTCCATAATCCACCCGAGAGTGAAGAACTCATCGTTGCCGGGCAACTGCGGGAAATCGCACTGCTGCGGCTCAAGGAGGTCGTTAAACCATGAGCGTTTCCCACATCACCACCCACGTCTTGGACACAACACTGGGCAAGCCTGCCGCAGGCGTCGCCGTAGAACTCGACAAGCTCAGCGGCGCAGAATGGCATCGCCTTGCCTCGGGGACCACCGACGCACAGGGCCGGGCCAAGGACCTGGGACCGGAGCGGCTGCCCAACGGGAGGTACCGCCTCCGCTTTGACACCGGCGCATACTTCGCCAGCATCGGCACCGAAGCCTTTTTCCCGGAGGTGTCGCTGACCTTCACCCTCGAAGCGACACAAGAGCACTACCACGTGCCGCTGCTATTGAGCCCATTCGCCTTTTCAACGTACCGAGGAAGCTAGCCATGAACGCGAACATCGAAAGTACCGGCATCGTCCTCGGTGCCAACCAGTACGGCAAGGCCGAGGTCCGTCTCGTCAAGATCACTCGAGACACGGACCGTCACGAGATCGAGGATCTCAATGTGACCTCCCAGCTGCGCGGCGACTTCCAGGCCGCCCATCTGGAAGGCGACAACGCCCACGTCGTTGCCACTGACACGCAGAAGAACACGGTGTACGCCTTCGCCCGCAGCGGCGTGGGATCCCCGGAAGCATTCCTGCTGCGCCTCGGTGAGCACTTCACCTCAGAGTTCAGCTGGGTGACCGGCGGGCGCTGGGCCGCCGAACAATATAAATGGGACCGCATCGAGTCACACGGCACGCCACACAACCACTCATTCGTGCGCAACGGACAGGAAGTGCGCACCGCCGTGGTGGTCAAGGACGGACCCAACACCGCGCTGATTGCCGGGCTGCAGGAGCTAACCGTCCTGAAGTCCACCCAGTCAGGCTTCGAGGGCTACCCGGTGGACCAGTACACAACACTTCCGCCCACACATGACCGCATCCTGGCCACGGACGTGGCCGCGCGTTGGCGGTTTAACCCGGACGCCGTGGCGGAGCTCGACTTCAACAAGTCCTACGACGACGTCAAGGCCCTGCTGCTGGAAGGCTTCACGGAGAACTACTCCACCGCCCTGCAGCAGACGCTCTTCAATATGGGCCAAAAAGTTCTTCTGGCCCACCCCGAGATCGACGAGATCAAGTTCTCCATGCCCAACAAGCACCACTTTGTGGTTGACCTGTCCCCGTTTGGCCTGGACAACCCCAACGAGGTTTTCTATGCCGCCGACCGTCCCTACGGGTTGATCGAGGCGACGGTGCTGCGCGAGAACGCCTCGGACGCCGGCAACGCCTGGGACGGCATGGCCGGCTTCTGCTAGAAAGACCGGGCCCGGGCGGCCCGGCAAAGAGGCAGGCGGGGGCTGCAACCCCCGCCTGCCCACAGCGACAACTCCCAAAGCGGGTTCTCGCTTAACAAGGGTAAGCAGACAAGGAGGTCCGCTATGACCAAAATTTCACGTTCCACGGCCGCAGTTCCCACCCGGCCAGAGGATGAAAAGCTCAGTATTGGCGCTAGTTTCGCCTACGGGTTCCAACACGTATTGACCATGTACGGCGGGATCATCGCCGTACCTCTCATCATTGGTCAGGCCGCCGGCCTGTCCTCAAACGACATCGGCGTCCTCATCGCCGCGGCGCTCTTCATGGGCGGGCTGGCCACGCTCCTACAAACCATCGGGCTGCCGTTCTTCGGCTCGCAACTGCCGCTGGTGCAGGGCGTCTCGTTTGCCAGCGTGGCCACCATGGTGGCCATTGTTGGCGGTGGCGGTATCCAGGCGGTCTTCGGCGCGGTCATTGTCTCGGCGGCCTTTGGCCTGCTGATAGCGCCATTGTTCTCGAAGATCGTAAGGTTCTTTCCGCCCGTTGTAACGGGCAGCGTCATCACCACGATCGGCCTGACCTTGATGCCCGTTGCGGCGAATTGGTCCATGGGCGGCAACAAGAAGGCTGCGGATTACGGCAGCGTTTCCAACATCATGCTGGCGGCGTTCACCCTGGCGGTAGTGCTGCTCCTGAGCAAGCTGGGCAGTTCCACGATCTCCCGGCTCTCGATCCTGCTCGCCATGATCGTTGGCACCATTGCGGCGATCTTCCTGGGCAAGGCCGACTTTTCTGCGGTGGGCCATGGAGCCATTTTTGAGCTCCCCATGCCTTTTCACTTGGGCCTGCCCACCTTCAACATCGCCGCCATCATCTCCATGATGATTGTTGTCCTGGTGATCCTGACCGAAACCACGGCAGACATCTTGGCAGTGGGGCAGATTGTGGACACCAAGGTTGACTCCAAGCGCATCGCCGCCGGGCTACGCGCCGACATGGCATCTAGCCTGCTCTCCCCTGTCTTTGGCTCCTTCACGCAGAGCGCCTTTGCCCAGAACGTGGGACTTGTGGCTGTCACGGGCGTCAAGAGCCGCTTTGTTGTCGCCGCAGGCGGGGTGATTCTGGTGGTACTGGGTCTGCTGCCCATCCTTGGCCGCGTGGTTGCGGCCGTGCCGCTGTCAGTTCTGGGCGGGGCCGGCATTGTTCTCTTTGGCACCGTGGCCGCCAGCGGCATCCGGACACTGGCGCAGGTGGACTACCGAAACAACATGAACCTGATCATTGTCTCCACCTCGGTTGGCTTTGGCATGCTGCCCATCGCCGCCCCTACCTTCTACGACCAGTTCCCAGGCTGGGTCGGCACCATCTTCCACTCAGGAATCTCTTCGGCGGCAATCATGGCGATCCTGCTGAATTTGCTGTTCAACCACCTCAAGCGTGGCAATCCTGAAAACCCGTCGGTGTTTGCCGCCGGCACGGACCGCATGATCACCGCCGACGGCAGCGCGGAGCCGGTCACGGGAGAAATCCCGCTGGCAGCCAACGGTTCTTCCTCCCACTAAACCCAAGTACGACGGCGGTGAGTCACCCCCCTGGGCGGGCTCACCGCCGTCGAACTTGGCAGGGTACGGATGCTAGCCGGCTCAGCCCCGCCCAATGAAGGGCATGCCCGCGGCGGTGATGACCAGCTGGCCAATGCTTGCCGAGGCGGGCAGGCCGGCCATGAACAGCACCGTCCGGGCGGCGTCGGACACGGGGAACATTGGCTCCACGAGGAGTTCGCCATTGGCCTGCAGGGCGCCGGTGGCAACATCCAGGGTGGACATGATGGACGTGGCGGTGTTGCCGATATCGATCTGGCCGCACGTGATCCCAAAAGCCCGGCCATCCAGTTCGATCGACTTGGTGAGGCCCGTGATGGCGTGCTTGGTGACCGTGTAGGCAGCCGATTTGGGCCGCGGGGAATGGGCGGAGATGGAGCCGTTGTTGATGATCCGGCCACCCTGGGGAAGCTGCTTTTTCATGGTTCGAAAGGCGGCCGCGGCGCACAACATGGAGCCGGTGAGGTTGACTGCCACCGTGGCATTCCAGTCGGCCAAGGAAATTTCATCCACGGATTGGGCCGGGCCAAACATTCCCGCGTTGTTGAACAGCACATCCACCCGGCCAAAGTGTTCCACGGCCCTCTGGAATAGGGCTTCCACCTGCGCCTCATCGGTGACATCCGTGGGCACCGCCAAGGCAAGAGGGTGGCCGCCAGCCGTGGCGAGAAGTTCAGTCTCGCGCCGGCCTGCCAGCACCACGGCGTACCCTTCCGCCAGGGCCGCCTGCACCACGGCCTGGCCAATGCCGGATCCGGCGCCCGTCACCACCATGACCCTGGCCGCAGGGTTTTTCAGTTCCTTGTTCACATCCACTCCTTGATTGAGGTGCTTACATTGTTTCTTGAATTTGGTCCGGCAAGCACAAAAGAGCGGGACCGGCGGAAAATGCTCCGCCAGCCCCGCCCTGCGCAG
>JBKKBD010000117.1:0-2973 GCA_046714315.1 Specibacter sp. | reverse complement strand
TTTGAGGGAATCCGCCCCCCAATTGAACAGCACCGGTGTAGGCCGGGGCCTGCCCCGAAAGTTGCCAAGAACCATATCCGCCTCCCGCCCCATCAACCACGTCAGCTTGCGAGGCAGTGGTGCCACTCAAGACGAGGACGGAGGCCATTGCGGCCACCCCAACAGCCGGCAGATATTTTCTCAATGTGATCCCCAAATCATCGGTAACAGACGTTTCAAACGGTGTGAGTTCAAACATCAGTCAGAATATCCCAAATCTAACAGCGGACCCTCCGGGCCTAGTGAAGATTACAGAGCACATCTGAACCTCTAAGGCCGCAACGGGGCCCTGCGCATCGCCGATGCCTAGCTGGTGCAATTCACGCTGCTACTTTCTACAGCGTGTTCTGTGCCGTCGCTAATTATTCCGCGGCGACGGCCGTCTCAACAACACTGGACCCGAAGAGTCGCTGGTAGCTAAACCCTGCAATCGCAGCGCCAATCAGTGGCGCAACAATGAACAGCCAGACCTGGCCCAGGGCCTCCGGGCCTGCGAACCAGGCAACGCCGAGTGAGCGTGCAGGGTTGACGGAGGTGTTAGTGATCGGGATGGACACGAGGTGGATCAGCGTCAGTGACAGGCCAATGGACAGGCCCGCGAATCCCTTGGGAGCGCGTTTGTCTGTGGAACCAAGAATGACGTAAAGGAAAATCGCGGTGAGAATAACTTCGGCCAACAGTGCCGAAAGGAGGTTGTAGCCATTCGGGGAACGGTCACCGAAGCCATTGGAGGCAAACCCTGAGGTGACTGCGTCGAAGCCGTCTTTTCCGCTGGCGATGGCGAACAGCCCCAAAGCCGCAACGGAGGCGCCCACAATTTGGGTGACCATGTAGGCAGGGACGGCTTTCCATTCAACGCGGCCTGCAATGGCCGCACCGAGAGTGACGGCTGGGTTGAAGTGGCCACCGGAAATGTGGCCTACAGCGTAGACCATCACTAAGACAGTCAGGCCGAAGGCCAACGCGACACCAAGGAAACCGATGCCCATGTTAACAACGTTGCCGTCGCTGCCGGCAAGAACCTGAGCGGAGAAAATGGCGCTGCCGCAGCCACCAAAGACCAGTACAGCGGTGCCGAGGAATTCTGCTGTTAGACGGGCTGGCATTGAGGTATTCATCTGTCGGTTCTGCTCTCTATGAAGGTGTTTCTTGGACTCAAGATCCGCCCGACACAGAGGGCAACCAACCAGCTGACATCCCCCATGCCGTAAGAACTTGCTACATATGAGGGTACAAGGAAAGCCTCATGGGAGGGTCAAAAACCGCAATTATTTCGCCCGGCACTAGCTAATCGGACAGGGGCTCAGTAGTCCGGATTGCTCGGGACCACCATGCCCGTTTCGTAGGCGTAGACCACAACCTGCACCCGATCCCGTAAATGCAGCTTTGTCAGGATCCGCCGCACATGCGTTTTTACGGTCGCCTCGGAGAGAAACAGCGAGTGGGCGATCTCGGCATTGGAGAGTCCCTGCGCAATGCACTGGGCAACTTCAAGTTCACGCGGGGTCAGGTCTCCCAACAACGGATCGGCCGGTTGGACAGGGCGTGGATGCCCGCTACGGACAAAGTTTTCCAACAGGCGCTGGGTGACCCGCGGGGCCACCACAGCATCGCCACTTGCCACCAGGCGCACGGCCTGTACCAGATCCTGCGGCGCAACGTCCTTGAGCAGAAAGGCACTGGCACCAGCCTGGAGGCCCGCAAACGCATACTCGTCCAGATCAAAGGTTGTCAGGATGATGATCCTGGCTTCGGCGGCAGATGAGCTGATCTTTCCGGTTGCTTCAATCCCGTCCATGAGCGGCATGCGGACGTCCATCAGCACAACATCGGGCTGCAGTTTGTCCACAGCGGCCAGCGCTTCGAGGCCATTTGAAGCTTCGCCAACAACCTCCAGGTCGTGCTCACCCTCAAGGATCAGCCGGAAGCCCATCCGCAGCAATGGCTGATCGTCCACGAGCAGAACCTTGATCGCCTGCCCGCCCGTTGCCGCCGTGCCTTCCAGTGCCGGTGTCTCTTCCACAGCTTCCTCCATTGTTTAGGGCCCTTCCGCCGGGTGCAGGATCGCCTCGACGGTCCACCCGCCGCGAGGCGCGGGTCCGGCGTCGACAGTTCCGGCAAAGATACCGGCACGCTCGCGCATTCCTACAATGCCACTTCCCGTGCCGATCGATTCATCCATGGTGCCGTGCCCATCGTCGGAGACCAGCACAGTGAGTTTTCCCTCTGACAGCTCGTTGACAACGCTGACCTGGACACGGGACACGGCGGTGCCATAGCGCAGTACATTAGTCAGCGATTCCTGCACGATTCGGTACACCGTCAAGGCCAGCGCCGGATCCTCTGGCACGGGCGGCCCGGACTGGGTAAACGTGATGGGTAGGCCAGCCTGGCGGAAACCCTCGATCAATGCCCCCATATCGGCGTGGTCTGGTTGTGGGGCACGGTTTGCGCCGGAGTCCTCCCGCAGCACGCCCAAGACTCTCCGCATGTCTGCCAGTGCCGTTCGGCCTGTTTGGGAAAGCTGGCCCAGCACCTCCCCTGCCTTGGCCGGATCTCGTTTAACCACGACGGCGGCGCCATCGGAGAGTGCCACCATGACGGTGAGTGAATGGGCTACGACGTCGTGCATTTCCCGTGCGATCCTGTTGCGTTCGGCCACAGAGGCCAGCTGGGAGTTGCGAACCGCCCACTGCCGCAATTCGGCTTCGTGCGTGCGGCTGCGCCGGACGGAGGCGCCGATGCCTGCAGAGATAATGTTGGCCAGCAATATGACAATCGAGGAAATGACAGTACTTGCCGCGGCGCTGGGACCATTGTCGGTCAAGAATTCGGCCGGGTACTGGTAGAGGAACAACATGTAAAAGGTCAGCGGTATTGCGGACACAACCGCCAGCGCGAAGCTGATTGCGGTCCGGTACCGAATGGCGACGG
>JBKKBD010000116.1:0-3074 GCA_046714315.1 Specibacter sp. | reverse complement strand
CGGAGGAAGCCTTCGGTCCCCTTGTCATGCTGCAGGCTTTCAAGACGTTCGACGAGGCTATCGACATCGCAAATGCCATCGAATTCAGCCTTCATGCAGGCATATTCACCAATTCCCTGAGCCAGGCTATGCAGGCCGCTCGCCGCCTCGAGGCCGGCGGCGTGATGATCAACGATTCCTCGGACTACCGCTTCGACGGCATGCCTTTCGGAGGATCCAAATACGGCAGCATGGGCCGGGAGGGTGTCCATTTTGCCTATGAAGAGATGACCCAACCGAAGGTCATCTGCATCAAGGACTAAGGAGTTTGGAAAGGGGCTGGCAGATGGCCGGCCCCTTTCCAAACTTTAACGACCAAGCAGCATCAAACTTTAACGACCAAGCAGCATCAAACGCACCCCTGCAGTGATCTGGCCTAACGATTGGAAACCATGTCCACCCGCATCGAGACTGATTCACTCGGCAGCATTGCCGTTCCAAGAACCGCTTACTGGGGCGCACACACAGCCCGCGCGTTGGAAAATTTCACCCTCAGTGGCATTCCAGTATCAAGCCACCCGCACCTGGTTCGAGCCCTGGCCATGGTCAAGAACGCCGCCGCGCAGGCAAACGCTCAACTCGGGATCCTCACACCCCAGCAATCATGGGCAATCCAAGAAGCCTGCCAAGAAATCCAGGACGGCCAGCACCACGAGCAGTTCTGTGTTGACGTCATCCAAGGCGGTGCCGGAACCAGTACCAACATGAACGCCAATGAGGTGATTGCAAACCTTGCCCTGGAAAAACTGGGCCATGGTCGCGGCGAGTACCAGCATCTGCACCCCATTGACCATGTCAACCGGTGCCAATCAACCAACGACACCTATCCGACCGCGATCAAAATTGCCTTGATTCACGCTGTGACCGGGCTGCACAGCGAACTTGGCAAGCTTGCCGAATCTGCCAGATCCAAGGGGACGGAATTCGCCGCCGTCGTAAAAATGGGCAGGACCCAGCTGCAAGACGCAGTACCAATGACGCTCGGACAGGAATTTGGCGCCTTTGCCGCAACGCTGGAGGAAGACCGCACCAGGCTCATGGAGTCCGCAACGCTCATGCGCGAATGCAGTCTTGGGGCAACCGCCGTCGGCACCGGGATCACCGCAGAACCGGGATATCAGCACCTGGTGCTCCGAGCCTTGTCGGCGACTTCTGGCGTACCTGTTGTTCCCGCACTTGACCTCATCGAGGCAACCTCGGATGTTGGGGTCTTCATGCACCTCTCCGGCATGCTGAAACGAACGGCGATCAAGCTGTCCAAAATCAGCAGTGATCTGCGGCTGCTCTCCAGCGGTCCGCAGAACGGTTTTGGCGAGATCATCTTGCCACCTCGGCAGGCAGGGTCATCCATCATGCCCGGGAAAGTAAACCCGGTTATCCCGGAAGCCATGAATCAGATTGCTTTTGCCGTGGCCGGGGCTGACACCACTGTCACAATGGCGGCAGATAACGGCCAGCTCCAGCTCAATGCCTTCGAGCCCGTCATTGCTCATGTGCTTCTTCAGAGCATCTCGTGGCTCGAAAACGGGGTCCGCGCTCTTCGCACGCACTGCATGGATGGGATTGCAGCGAATACGGAGCTGCTTGCCCGTCAGACGGCGGCCTCGGTAGGTTTGGCAACCGCACTTATTCCGGCCATCGGCTACGCGGCTGCAGCGGCAGTTGCCGGTGAGGCCCTCCGGACCGGATCATCCATCATTGACATCGTCACCAGCCAGGACCTCCTGAGCAAGGCTGATGCACACGCCCTCCTTGAGTTGGCAACACTGCCAGTTCCCGCTGCTGTCATCGCCACGGGACGTTGACTCACTGGGGCTCGCCGACGCCTGCTGCGTCTCGGCGAATAACGCTGGACAGTGTCAGTGCCGTCACCGTATTTGTTACCCCGGGAAGCGCCGCAACCTGCTCCCAAATCTCTTGAACTCTCTCCAAAGTCCGGGCTTCAACCCGCAGCAAAAGATCGAAGTCACCGCTGACAACATCGCACAGAATCACTTCAGGTATGGACCGCAACGCGCTGATGACATCCGCACCACGCACTCTGTCTTTCCGGTACACCATGAGGAACGCCGAGACGGGGCTTTGGCCCGAGGCCCCGGCGACAACCGTGTACCCCTGGATGTGGCCGTGCCGCTCCATCCGGTCGATCCGTTGCCGAACTGCATTGCGTGAAAGGAGCACCTTCGTGGCCAGCTCAGCGTGGCTGATGCGCGCATTCTTCGAGAGCTCCGCAAAGATCTTCTGGTCTATCTGGTCAAGACTGGCTCGCTCCATGTTCGCCGTTCACCTCAATTGATCCCTTGGCGCAAGCCGATTTAAGCCACTCTCAAGACAGAAAGTTTTCAAGGTAATGATACTTCCAGATCAAATCCATCCGGATCTCATCGACATAACGTGCATCCTGTTCGACATGGATGGAACGCTGCTGGATTCGGCCCCCGGTGTTACCTCAAGTGCTGCCACAGCTTTGACCGCCGTCGGCGCCCCGGTCCCGCCACCCAATGTATTGCGTAAGTTTGTGGGTCCGCCGATGATCGAATCCTTCAGGACTGTCTCAGGTCTGGACGATGCAACGGCCAGACGTGCCCTCCAACACTATCGCCGAGCCTATGCTGATCATGGCGCCGAACAGTCCACGGTCTACGACGGGATCATTCAATTGCTGGATCAGCTATTAGGCGCCGGGATCCCCATGGCCATTGCCACGTCAAAGGTGGAGGATCAGGCCGAACGGCTTGCGAAACGATTTGATCTCGGCGGCTATTTTGTCAACATTTGCGGTGCCTCGGATGAGCTCGGGCGAGCAGATAAGGCCGACGTCATTGCAGAACTCTTGCGGCGTCTTGCTGCCCAGGGCATCGACATCTCCAACCCGGTCATGATTGGGGACCGTGAATATGATGTCGTGGGTGCAGCCACCCACGACATCGCCTCGATATTCGTAACGTGGGGCTACGGCCAACAGGAAGAATCCACGGGCGCCGCGGCTATTGCATCGTCTCCGGAGGCGCTGCTGCCGCTGATCTTGGACTCCA
>JBKKBD010000115.1:0-3971 GCA_046714315.1 Specibacter sp. | reverse complement strand
TTCCACGATCGACTCGACGAGCGTGAGCAGATCCAGCGCGTAGTCGGGCGACTGCGGATCCAAGAGCGGAATCGTGTCGTGCAGATACAGCGACAGCATCTGGTCCATGGAAAAATCCTCCTGCAGTTCCACGTTCACGCGCAGATAAGCGCCGTCCTCGGTTTGCGGGATGAACTCGATGATTTTCCGATTCACCAGTGCGCGGAACAATTGCCATGCGCGCTTCGTATGCGCCTTCTTCATCTTGGGCGTCTCGTGGCAGCGCGTGATGAGGTCGCGCATCGCGGCGCAGCCGTCGCCTTTCCGGCTGAGCACATTGAGCAACATCCCGTGCGTGACTTGGAAGCGGGAGGACAACCGCTCCGGCGGCGCGACGATGAGGCGGAGGAACGTGTTCTTGTCCCAGTTGACGAAGTTCTTCTCCGGCGGCTGGCGTTTCACGGACTTCTTGCCGTCGCGCGCGGATTTCTCGGCCAGCTTGAGATTCTCGATGAAGTGCTCCGGCGCCTGCGCGACGACCCAACCGCGATCATCGAAGCCCTTGCGCCCGGCGCGTCCGCCGATCTGGTGAAAATCCCGCGCGCTGAGGATGCCGGTCTTTTGCCCGTCATACTTGCACAGCCGCGTGAAGAGCACGGTGCGGATGGGCACGTTGATGCCCACCCCGAGGGTGTCCGTCCCGCACACGACCTTGAGCAGCCCGCGCTGCGTGAGCTGCTCCACCAGCACGCGGTACTTGGGCAGCATGCCCGCGTGGTGCACGCCGATGCCGTGGCGAACCAGCCGGTTCAGAGTCTTGCCGAAGCCTGCAGAGAAGCGGAAGCCAGCGATGAGCTCGCCGATCTTGTCCTTTTCTTCACGGCTGCACACGTTGATGCTCATGAGGTTTTGGGCGCGGTCAATGGCTTCGGCCTGGCTAAAGTGCACCACGTAGACGGGGACCTGCTTGGTGGCCAGGAGCTCCTCGAGGGACTCATGCACGCCGGTCTGGACGTAGTAGTAGTGCAGTGGGATGGGCCGCTCACCGGAGGACACCGTGATGGTGGTGCGGTTGGTCAGCTCGGTGAGTTCGCGCTCAAATCGGCTGACGTCGCCCAAGGTGGCGCTCATGAGCAGGAACTGCGACTGCGGCAGTTCCAGCAGGGGCAGCTGCCACGCCCAGCCGCGCTGCGGGTCCGAGTAGTAGTGGAACTCATCCATGATGACAACGCCGACGTCGGCATTCTCACCCTCGCGCAAGGCAATGTTGGCCAGAATCTCCGCCGTGCAGCAGATGATTGGCGCGTCCTGGTTCACGGAAGAATCGCCCGTGATCATACCGACGTTCTCGGCACCGAAGATCTCACACAGGGCAAAGAACTTCTCCGACACGAGGGCCTTGATGGGGGCCGTGTAGTAGCTGGCAGCTCCGCGGGCCATGGCGTTGAAATGTGCAGCAATGGCTACCATCGACTTGCCCGAGCCAGTGGGCGTGGACAGAATGACGTTGTTGCCGCTGACCAGCTCCAAGGCGGCTTCCTCCTGGGCTGGGTACAGCTCCAGGCCCCGTTCAAGGGTCCACTCCAAAAATGCGTCCAAGACGTCGTCGTCGGTGGAGGTTTGCGGATTCAAGGTGGAGAGCTGTTCAAGAAGATTCATGATGTTCCCAGCTTAGGCGCTTGGTGGTGCCGCCAGAGAACTGTCAGCGGCTGATGAACGGCATGTGGCAGGATAACGCCATGGGCGAACAAGCATTTCTCTGGGAACCGGCAAAGTACGTTCAATTCGGTGATTTCCGAGACAGACCATTTTTTGACCTGACCTCCCGGATCACCGCCGAATCCCCAAGGAACGTGGTTGACCTTGGCTGCGGGCCGGGCAACCTCACTGCAACGCTGGCGCAACGGTGGCCAGATGCGTCCGTAGTGGGGCTCGACAATTCCGAGGCCATGATTGCTGCGGCGCGTCCGGCCCCAGGATTGAGCTTCGCATTGGCCGATATTGCTTCCTGGCGGCCCGAGGACACCACGGATGTAATTGTCTCGAACGCTGCGCTCCAATGGGTACCCAACCATCGGCAACTCATGGCTGCTTGGTTGGCGGCACTGCGCCCAGGTGGATGGCTGGGAGTACAGGTACCCGGAAACTTTGGGGCGCCGTCGCACGTCATCATGCGAGAACTGGCGGAAAGCGCGCGCTGGCGGGACAAACTGGATGGGGTGCTGCGCCACGACGACGCCGTGGGGGAGCCTGCTGAATACCAGGAGATTTTCTTGCGGGCCGGCGCACGGGTGGATGTGTGGGAAACCAGCTACACCCAGTTGTTGCAGGGCGAGAATCCCGTCCTTGAATGGGTGCGAGGCACGGGATTGCGGCCAGTGCTGGCCGCCCTTGGAGCGGAGGACAGCAAGCTCTTTGAGCATGAGTACGCCGCACTAGTTGCCGAGGCGTATCCGCCGGGCGAATTTGGGACGGTGTTTCCGTTCCGCCGGATCTTTATGGTGGGAGAAAAGCAATGACGGATCTGTTGGAGTTTCCGCAGGATTGGCACCGTGCACTGGTTATGGTGGCTCACCCCGATGATCCGGAGTACGGGATGGCCGCCGCAGTGGCCGAGTGGATCGATGCCGGCAAGCACGTCAGTTACGTCCTGGCCACCCGCGGAGAGGCCGGCATTGCCGGCCTCTCGCCGGAGAAATCCGGGCCGCTGCGCTCCACGGAACAGGTAAACGCCTGTGCGCTGGTTGGTGTCACGGATCTGGTGTTTCTCGATCACCCAGATGGACGAATCGAGGAAGGGCTGGCGCTGCGCCGTGACTTTGCCCGCGAAATCCGCCGTGTTCGGCCGGATCTGGTGCTCACCCTGAACCATCGGGACGAGTGGGGTCCGGGCCGGTGGAACTCCGCCGATCACCGTGCTGTGGGCCGAGCCGTCCTGGATGCCGTGGGCGATGCCGACAACGAATGGATCTTCCCAGAGTTGTTGGCGGAAGGCCTGCCGCGGCACAAAACCCGCTGGGTTGCCGTCAGTTCACCTGCGCCCACGCACTCCCAGCCGGTGTCGGCGGGAAACATCGAGAAGGCAGTTGCCTCGCTGGCGGAGCACAAGGAGTACCTCAAGGCGCTCAGTGACGAACCCGTTGAAATCCAGGCCCGGCGGCAGATCGAGATGGTTACG
Source organism: Specibacter sp. (assembly GCA_046714315.1). Classification (GTDB taxonomy): domain Bacteria; phylum Actinomycetota; class Actinomycetes; order Actinomycetales; family Micrococcaceae; genus Specibacter. The sequence goes on along the minus strand of JBKKBD010000115.1, from coordinate 814 downwards.
AGCGGCGGGGCCGTGGCCTTTGAACTGTACGGATAGGCCAGCTGGGCCCTGACCCGGCAAACTCCCAGCCTGACAACTGACAATAAGGCTCGCGCAGGAGTACGTTGATAGCTGGATGAACATCAGGCCTAGGAGGATTTGTGCTATTTCGCTTAATTGCCCGCAACCTCGCCCCGCACAAGGGGCCGCTGATTGCCATTGTTGTGCTGCAGCTCCTTTCCACCATCGCCACGTTGTACCTCCCAACACTCAACGCGGACATCATCGATGACGGTGTGATCAAGGGGCGGATCGACGTCATCATGAACCTTGGCCTGTTGATGCTTCTGATCACGGCCGGGCAGGTAGTCTGCTCCATCGGGGCAACCTACCTCAGTGCGCGGCTGGCCATGGGAGTTGGCCGGGCCATTCGCCGCGACCTTTTTGACAAGGTTGAGACGTTTTCATCTCAGGAAGTGGGCATCATCGGTGCGCCGTCACTGATCACGCGCACCACCAACGACGTCCAACAGGTTCAAATGCTGACCCTGATGTCATTCACCATGATGGTCATGGCGCCGATCATGTGCGTTGGCGGGATCGTTTTGGCGATGGCGCAGGATGTTCCCTTGTCGGGTTTGTTGTTGGTGATCCTGCCGGTGCTGGTCATCGCCATCGGACTGATTGTCCGCGTCCTGGTCCCTACATTCCGCAAAGTGCAGAGCCAATTGGATGACATCAATGGTGTCCTGCGAGAACAAATCACCGGCATCAGCGTTATCCGCGCATTTGGCCGCCGCGATTACGAGGCCGAGCGCTTCGCCACCGCCAACGG
>JBKKBD010000114.1:0-19000 GCA_046714315.1 Specibacter sp. | reverse complement strand
CGGACCCAGAGGACACCCTCGGGGTCAAGACCGTTGACCGGCTCATCCAGGATCAAGGTCTGCGGATCGCCCAACAGCGCCGAGGCAATACCCAGACGCTGCCCCATGCCGAGCGAGAATCCACCGGCCTTCTTCTTGGCCACGGCTGCAAGGCCGGTCATGTCGATGACCTCATTGACGCGCTTGGTGGGGATGTTGTGCGTTGCGGCCATCGCCAACAGGTGGTTGTAGGCGCTGCGTGAGGTATGCACGGCCTTGGCGTCGAGCAAAGCACCCACCTGGTGCAACGGATCGTGATGCTGGACGTAGGGCTTGCCGTTGACCGTCACTGTTCCGGCAGAGGGCTTGTCGAGCCCCACGATCATGCGCATGGTGGTGGACTTGCCGGCACCATTTGGCCCGAGGAAGCCGGTCACCATTCCCGGCTTGACCGTGAAGGTAACACCGCCGACGGCGGACTTGGCACCATAGTGCTTGGCTAGGTTTACTGCCTCAATCATGTGGACATCCCCTTTGGATGATCTCCAGGCTGCATCAGCCCGGTTTGCGAATCTATACCCAACCGTACGCAATGCCAGCGAATAATTCGTCTGTCTCAGGGATGATTCAGGGTCCAATCAGGGTAGTCCAAACGGATGACGCCCAGAGGGGCCCTGTTCTCAGGGACTAGCCCTAGACTGGCGTGATGTCGATGCCAATCCAACTTCGCCGCGCCCCCACACGTTCGAGCGTGGTCCCTGTGAAGTGGTCTCACGGTTGCCTGCTGTGGATTTCGCTGCCAGCCCTGATCTTCCTCTTCGCGGGGACCCTGACCGTCTGGGCGTCCGGAAACAATCTGCCCTTTCAAAAGTTCGACGACGCCTGGTACCGCCTCATGCTGGCTAGCCGCACGCCGTGGCTCACCGATGCCAACCGGGTGCTGGACTTTGTTGGCAACGCTGGCATGGTTATCTACTGTGCAGCGTTGTTCCTTGTGCTGTTGCGCAGGCACAGACGGCTTGCGCTCTTCACCGCCGGGGCCAATCTGGCGGCTTTGGGACTCACCCACCTGATCAAGTTTCTGCTCGCCAGACCCCGGCCCGAGGACAGACTAGTGCCGGTCGATTCCGGTTCATTCCCGTCAGGGCATACAAGTGCCACGGTGGCGGCGATGGTGGTAACCGCCGTCGTTCTTGGAAAATTGTGGATCTGGATCAGCGGAGCCATCCTCAGCGTCACGATGATGTACAGCCGCACGTACCTTGGCGCCCACTGGATCAGCGACACCATTGCCGGAGCCCTGCTGGGCGCAGGCCTCACACTCCTAATATGGGCAGCCGTCAGGAATAAGTGCCTTGAGCCCTACAAACTAGCGGGCTAGCTGGCGTGCTGATGCTCACTGGCAGGCAGGGGCTTAGCCGCTGGCGCTGTCAGGATGGAAGCCACAATGGCAACGGCGATAGCCAACAGCGCCCAACGGATGGTCACGTGATCGCCAAGGAATCCAAGCAACGGGGGGCCTGCAAGGAAAGCGATGTAGCCAACTGTTGAGACAACGGAGACTCGGGCAGCCGCACGGCTCGGATCATCCGCCGCGGCAGACATTCCCATAGGGAAGCCCATTGCCGATCCAGCGCCCCAGAACACGGCACCAACTCCGGCAAGAATCATATTCGGTGCCATGACAAACAAGACCAAACCGGCCAAGGCCGAGCCGAGGCTGCCATAGAGCACCGGCACGCGGCCGAACTTGTCCACAAACCCACCGCCAAAGAACCTGAACAGTGTCATGGCGGCTACAAACACGGCAAACATGATGGCCCCGCCGGATTCCGTGGCACCGAGGCCATCCACGGTCGCCTTCGCGATCCAATCATTGGCGGAGCCTTCGGTCAGAGCCGCGCCAAGGACCACCAAGCCCACAAGGAGCGTTCGCTTTTCAGTCCAGGCGCTGCGACCCTTGAGCGCCGTGGTGGTGTGGGTCTGCTGGCTGCCGCTCGCTGAGCTCTCCGGCAGAAAGAACTTCGGCACAAACACCATGGCAATGCTGACGCCGATCACGATGGCAAACAGGTGTGCCGACATGCTGACGTTCATGGCCGAGAGCCCGGCACCCACCAGCGCGCCGATAAGAGCACCACCGCTGAAACCGCCGTGGAATTGCGGCATGACGGTGCGGCCAAGGTGCCGCTCCACGTCGGCCCCCTCAATGTTCTGGGCCACGTCCCACAGGCCAATACCGATGCCGAAGAAGAACAAGCCAACGGCAGTCAGCGGGACGCTTTCCTGCGCCAAGGCAATGGCCACGATCAGCCCACCAAAAGCGGCGCTGAAACCGCCCGCACGGATGGTGCCCGCCGTGCCGATCCGTCCCACAACGGTTCCCGCCGCCGGGAGTGCAATGACTGATCCAGCGGCGATGGTTAGCAGGAGCAACCCCATTTCACCCGAGGTCAGCTCAAGGATGCGGGTGACGGCCGGGATGCGTGCAGCCCAACTGGCAAACACGAAACCATTGATCGCGAAAACGGCAAAAGTGGCAATGGTCGCGGCACGGACCGCCTGCTTGTTCATGGTGGAGGACGCTCTTTACGGGAGAGGGGCGAAAGGGGGATGAATCCACTGTAGATGAAACCTTCCAACACTTGATGCACAAAGCCGAAAGTGATTAATTGCTACGGCAAATTCTTATGAACGCGTTTCCTGGCTACTTAGGCGGACTGCGCCTCGACCAGCCCGGGGACGTCAACAACCCCTGCAAGGACGTAGTCGTGCGAATGCGCGGCGAGTTGTTCCCGGTTCAACTTGCCGGTCAGGACACCCACGGAGATTGCCCCGGCGTTGCGTCCCGCCTGCACATCAACCACCGTGTCCCCGGCCGCCAATACCTTGCGAACATCAAGAACCCCCGTCTTTTCCATGGCCCGGTGAATCATGTAGGGCGCCGGACGCCCAGCTACAACATCGGAGGTCGTGACCACCGCATCGATGGTTGTGTCCGTACCGGCACCGACAGCCCAGCCCAACAATTCCAGCAAGGGGTAGGCCACCTCGTCGTCAAAGCCTGTGGTCAGGGCAACCTTGATACCCCGTTCACGCAGGGTGGCAATGGCGGTAGCTACGCCGGGCAAGGCAACGGGCGGATTTGCGGCGTACCGCTCTGCCAGGATTTCACGGAATCGGGCAAACGCCGCAGCGACCCGCTCTTCTTCCGGCTTCTGGCCGCCGAGTTTCATCAAGGCCGTGATGGCACTGACCTTGTCGGCCCCCATCCATTCCTGCAGATCGGCGGTGACGACGGCTGCCCCTGTCTCCTCAACCGCGTCCTGCAAGGCGATGTAGACAATCCCGTGGTCATCAACGGTGGTTCCGGCCATATCAAAGACGGCAAGTTCAATCATGGTGTGTTCCTTAAGATGTGGTTGTGCTTTGCACACGGGCAACGGGGGCCCGACCATGGAGGGTGTTGCTGATCATGAAGTTGGCAAGTTCTGGCCGATACCTGTCATCGGCGTACTCCAACGGCTCGCCACTACTGGAAAACGTCACACGACGTTCGCGCAACAGGGGCGCTCCAACGGCAATACCCAGAAGTTCGGCGTCTTGCACCCCGGCGGCAATTGCATCAATGGTGTGCCTGGCGCTGTGCAGGTCCACGTTGACACTCAAAAGGTAGCGAAAAGTTGACCCGGAATCGGTGTCAAAATTAAAGAGCGCTTGCCCGGCCCATGGCACAAAGTGAGACCGCTCAACCATGGCAGGTTCGCCATCAAGTGAGCGCAACCGCAATAGGGTCACAACTGGGTCTTCGGGCGCCAACCCCAGTTCTCCAGCAACAAGGGTTCCCGCGGCTCGCCGGGCAATCTCCTGTGTTTTTTGGCCGGGTAGTTTTCCGATCGATTCAGCCCACTCGGTGAAGGACATGAAGGTTTCCACCGATTGAGAAACAACAGCCGATCGGACCACGGGAGACTTGCCTCGACCGCCGAAAATGACGCCGTCGGAGCGCAATGCCGCCAGGGCCTGGCGGACAGGCCCGCGCGACGCAGCAAACTCCTTGCACAACGCTGCCTCTGACGGGACAGCTGAGCCATCAGGCCAGCTCCCGGAGTTGATCCGGTGCAGAAACTCGTCTCTTAGTTGTTCATGCCTTGCCAAGTTCATGAGTTGAGTATACAAGTTTCATATGACAAGAAAGGCGATAATTCAGCATACAACTTGAACTTAGGGTTAACAATTGGGATCGAAAATGAACCGTTCGATAACTTGTCCATACAAGTGCCCTTGGAGCTTGATTTGCCCTCTGCCAACAGGGCACAGTCGTTCCCATGACCGATTCGAATGAGAACCTTCACCCTACGGATGTACTGATTGTGGGCGCCGGCATTACCGGTCTGGCCCATGCCGCCGAGGCCGTCTCCCGCGGTCTGAGCGTCCGCATCATTGACCGCGACACCCGAGCAGTGGGCGCCTCGATCCGCAACTTCGGCCATTGCTGTGTGACTGCCCAATCCGGCGAGCTGTTGGAACTGGCCACCGTTGCCCGTGAAGGCTGGCTGCGGCACAGCCGATTGGCCGGATTCTTCTCCGTTGAATCCGGGGGGCTGGCCGTTGCCCGCACCCGCCAGGAAGTGGCCGTACTGGAAGAGCTTTCCCAAGCGCGCGGTTCCGCTGAAGTCCGGCTCGTCAATGCCGCCCAGGTCCGCCAGGAACTCTCCGGCAATGGTGACGGTGCCATCCTGGCTGGCGCCCTGCTTCGCGATGACATCCGGGTGGACCCGCGTGAAGCCGTCGGGAAATTGGCATCGTGGTTGGCCCGGCAGCCCCGGGTCAGCTTCTTGTGGCGCACCTCGTATCTGGGCACGGGCTCTGCCGGCACGGTCGCCACCGGAACCTCCGCATCCGGCGGCATCACCGTGCGCACCTCCCGCGGCATGCTCACGGCATCCCGGGTCATAGTCTGTGTTGGCCACGATCTGGATTACGTCCACCCTGAGACAGCTGAACCATTTGCGGTGAACCGCTGCGGTCTGCAAATGGCCCTGGTCCGGCCGTCAACCCCGGTCACCATTAAGCGTGCGGTCCTCACTGGCACTTCCATGCTCCGCTACCCGGCATTTGCTGAGACAAGTGCGGGCGCTGAATTGAAGAAGGCCTTGATAGCCGGCAGTCCCGAGCTGATGGCCATCGATGCCAACCTCATGCTGACCCAACGCCCGGACGGCACCTTGATCATTGGCGACAGCCACCACACCGAAACCACCCTGGACCCGTTCCTGATCGAACAAACGTCAGACACCTTGCTTACGGCGGCCACACAGCTGTTGGGCGCGGGCAACTTCCAGGTCCTTCAACGCTGGCAGGGCATATACGCCACCAGCAAGCAACAGGACTTCCTCATCAAGGAGGTGGCCCCCAACGTCACGGCCGTCTCAGTCACGTCAGGCATCGGCATGACCATCTCCTTTGGCCTGGCGCGTAAGACGTTTGAACAACTCGCCAGCACTCCGGCGCTCTCCGCAACCCACTAAGGATCCCACCATGAAAAAGTTTTTTGGTCCCCTCTCCCTTCTCGCGGTCACTGTTACCGGCACTCTCCTCGTGGCAGGCTGTGGTGGCACAGCGACGGGCGACACCTCCAGCTCCTCGGAACAAAAAGTCACTGTCTACAGTGCCGATGGCCTGGCTGATTGGTACGGAGCTACGTTCGAGAATTTCACAAAGGATACTGGTATCAAGGTAGAACTCATTGAGGCAGGCTCAGGCGAAGTGATCTCACGGGCCCAGAAGGAGAAGTCGAACCCGCAGGCAGATGTGATCATCACGCTGCCGCCCTTCATTCAACAGGCCGAAAAGAACGGTCTGCTGCAAAAGAACTCCGCAGATCTTTCCGCCATTCCTTCCGAATCCAAGTCACCAGAGGGCATGTATGTCTCGGTGGTCAACAACTTTGCAGCCATGATCCGCAACACCAAGGCCGGTGACAAGCCCGATTCATGGCAGGAGCTGTTGGATTCGAAGTACCAAGGAAAAATCCAGTACTCCACTCCCGGCCAGGCCGGCGATGGCACGGCTATGCTCCTCCTGCTTCAGAACCTCAAGGGCAAGGAGGGTGCACTGGACTACCTGGCGAGCCTCCAGAAGAACAACGTCGGCCCCAGCGCCTCAACAGGCAAGCTTGGCCCCAAAGTCTCCAAGGGCGAGCTGAGCGTGGCCAACAGTGATGTCCAGATGGCGCTACAGTCCATCAAGGCCGACAAGTCTGCTTTTGAAGTGTTCTTCCCCAAGAACGACGACGGCACCCGCGTCACGCTGGCACTGCCCTATGTCATGGGTCTGGCAGCAAATGCGCCACACCAAGACAACGCCGCAGCGTTGATGGATTACCTGCTCTCCAAGCCCGTTCAGGAAACCATTTCCAGCTCGGCCCTTGGCCTGCCTGTCCGCTCGGACGTCACGCCCAGCGATGAGAACTTCACTGCACTAAAGAAGACCATGGACGGGGTCACCGTCTGGCAGCCGGTCTGGAATGACGTCCTCGATGACCTTGATGCCGACCTCAAGGCTTACAACGCCGCCACCGGCCAGTAACAGTCCCCTCGCTCAAGCCCACCACATTCCCAGCAGGAGCACCATATTGTCCATCACCAAGAAGTCCGGCACCCAACAGGCTGGCCCGCACGCAACGGAACGTCAGGTCAATGTGCCTCAAGGCCGCGGTACCGACATCAAGGCGGTGGAGATGCGCGACGTCTCTGTCACCTACGGGACCACAGTGGCGCTGGCAGGCCTTAACCTGCATGTAGCGCATGGGGAAACCGTAGCCCTGCTGGGGCCCTCGGGTTCGGGCAAATCCACTGCACTGAAAGCCATCGCAGGCTTTGAACAACCCTCCGGCGGCCGGATTCTGCTCGACGGCGTCGACGTCACGCAAACATCGCCAGCACAGCGCGGAATTGGCGTGGTGGTGCAGTCGTACGCACTGTTCCCGCACATGCGGATTGACGCAAATGTGGCGTATGGACTCAAGGCGCGCAAGCTCCCCAAGGACCGAATTGCCGCCCGGGTCAAGAAGATGCTCGAAATGGTCGGAATGGAAGATCACGCACACAAGCTGCCGCGGCAGCTCTCAGGCGGGCAGCAGCAGCGTGTAGCGATTGCCCGTGCACTGGCCATCAAGCCGCAGGTGTTGTTGTTGGATGAGCCACTGTCAGCCCTGGATGCTTCACTGCGAGCCGAAATGCTCCTCGAACTTCAGGCGCTCCGCGCCGAGCTTCCCGACATTGCCATGGTTTACGTGACGCACGATCAATCCGAGGCGCTGACGCTGGCAGACAGGATTGCCGTGATGCGCAATTCCCGCCTAGAGGAAATTGGCACTGCCGACGAGTTATACAACCGGCCCACCAGCGCATTTACCGCCAAGTTCCTCGGCGGGGCCTCCTTGTTGCCGGCAGTTTCGACCACAGTGGTGCCCGACGAAGGTGCTCTGGCCACCGTCATGGTAGGTCAGCACCGAATGCGTGCAGTCGCGCCATTTGCCTTGCTTCCCGGTGACCGGGTCAAATTGGCGGTTCGCCCTCATGCCTGGCAGCTGGACGAAAGTTCCGAAGACCCCATGGCTGCGACCGGAAACGCCCTGCCTGGCCGGGTGGATTCCGTGCAGTGGCGTGGCGCGGGCCACCGCATCCAGGTTGACCTATTGGGTATTGCCGAAACAGTCACGGTGGATCTTCCGGCACTGTCGGCAGTGCCTGCACCGGGTGCCCTTGTGGTACTCAGCGTGGATCCACAGCATGCCGTATTGGTCCCTGCCGGAGATACGCCGTGAGCGCCGAAACTACGGAGATGACCTTTCCGGCCACGGATCGCCAGATGCGGCCCGCCGGGACGTGGCGGACTTGGCTGTGGTTGGCCGTTCCCCTGTTATTCGTTGCTGCCTTCTTTGTTCACCCCCTAGTTCAGATCGGTGCGCAGTCGTTTCTGGACAAGTCCGGGGAACCCGTCGGACTGGAGAATTGGAGGTACGAACTCTCCTCGCCCGCAGTCCAAGCCGCCATCGGAACCACGGTGAAAATTGCCGCCATGTCTACCCTTGGGGCCCTGATCCTGGGCACGTTCATTGCCTTGGCGCTGTCCTTTGTACCGTTTCGCGGTGCAGGGTTCATCACCCGGCTCATAGAAACCGTTGTTTCCTTCCCTTCATTCCTGATCCCCTTGGCCTTTAGCATCCTGTATGGCCGCACCGGAGTGGTGAATTCAGTTGTGGAATCAGTGGCGCCGGCCCTGCCTGCGCTGGACTTTGTCAATGACGTCCCTGGCGTGGTGCTGGCCGAGATCGCCTTCTACACCCCGTTTGTGGTGCGCCCCCTGCTGGCAGTTTTTTCTCAGGTTCCGCGTGAACTCATAGATGTAGCCGGCAGCCTTGGCAGCGGCCCGTGGGCCATTGTCCGCACCGTTATTTTGCCCGCAGCGGTACCGGCTTTGGCAGCTGCTGCGGGTTTGACGTTCCTACTGACGATGAACGAATTCGGCATCATCTTGTTCACCGGTGCCAAGAACGTCATGACACTGCCCATGCTGATTTACACACGCAGCATCGTCACCTTTGACTTCCCCTCCGCAGCGGTCATCGCCTGCCTGCAGCTTGCCCTCTCATTAAGTGTTTACTGCCTCTACCGCTGGATTACCAAGAAACTGTCCGGAGCCCATAATGTTGCTGCACGCTAAATCCGCCAAGTTCACAGTATGGACTTTCCTCGCCGTCGCACTACTGCTCTTGGTCGGTGCGCCATTGCTGGTGACCGTCATGGCCGCATTTGCTGGAAGCTGGAACGGGGTCCTGCCCTCCAACCCCACGCTAGGACACGTCGGCGGCGCCTTGGCGGCTGACAACCTTTCCTCGCTGCTCGTGAGCCTGCAAACGGCCATATTTGCTAGTTTCCTGGCCGTCTTCCTTGGCACATGGGCGGCATTGTGCGCCACGTCTTCACCAGCCAGCTCGGCAGTTTCGAAGGTGAGCGACGCAGTGTTTCACCTTCCAGCGGCTGTCCCGTCCGTCGTCGTCGGACTTGGAATGCTGACAGCATTCAGCAAGCCACCGGTACTCCTCAATGGCACTGTGGCAATTGTGATCTTGGCGCAAACACTCTTGGTCTTGGCCTTTGCCTACAGCACCGTTTCCGCCGCGGCCCGCGATGCTGATCCCCTCATTCCCCTGGCCGCGGCGAGCTTGGGGGCATCGCGGTTCCGGGTTCTGCTCACCATCAGGGTGCCCCTGTTGTTGCCTTCCATCGCGGCGGCGACGGGACTGGCGGTCGCCTTGTGCATGGGTGAACTGGGTGCAACAGTCATGGTGTATCCAGCCAGCTGGCGCACGCTCCCTGTCACGATCTTCACCCTGACGGACCGGGGAGCCCTCTTTGACGCCGCAGCCAACACGCTCGTGCTGATCGCCGTCACGGTTGCAGTGCTAGCTGTCATTGCCAAGTTCCGGGGCAAAACGGCGGTACGGTGAAGCCCCGCTACGTGCCGCGATGGCGGGCTTCATGTGTTAGCGGGCCCGTTCCACCCGTTTTTCATCCCAGACAGGCTCGTCGGATTCATAGACCTTGCCATCGGAACCAAAGACCAGGAATCGGTCAAAGGAACGGGCGAACCAGCGGTCGTGGGTCACTGCAAGGACGGTTCCTTCAAAGGAATCGATGGCCTTTTCAAGAGCCTCGGCCGAGTGCAAATCCAAGTTGTCAGTGGGCTCATCGAGCAAGAGCAGCGTGGCTCCGGATAGCTCCAACAGCAAAATCTGGAACCGCGCCTGCTGGCCACCCGACAGGGAGTCGTACTTCTGCTCAGAGCTGGAGGCCAGTCCGTAACGGTCAAGAGCCCCGGCCGCCGCTTCACGGCCCATCCCTGAGCGGTGCTCGTCTCCTCGGTGCAGAATATCCAGGAGTGTGCGCGTCAAGAGGTCCGGCCGGGCATGGGTCTGAGCAAAGAAACCAGGGCGGATGCGGGCGCCTAGTTTCACGGAACCCTCGTGCGGCACATGGGCAATGTCGACGTCGGACACCGGCTCGTGTTCCTTGTCCGGGTCGGAGCCTCCTGCGGCCAAAAGCCGCAGGAAGTGGGACTTACCCGAACCGTTGGACCCCAAAACACCAACGCGGTCGCCAAACCAAACCTCGGTGCTGAAAGGCTTCATTAGCCCTGTCAGCTCCAGCTTGGTGGCGATGACGGCGCGCTTGGCAGTCCGACCACCCTTGAGGCGCATTTTTACGTTTTGTTCGATGGGCAGCGCCTCCGGCGGGCCCTGTTCCAGGAATTGCGACAGACGCGACTGGGCCGCCTGATAGCGGTTGGCCATGTCAGAGCGGAAAGCTGCCTTAGTTTTGTACATGTTGACGAGTTCCTTGAGCTTGATATGCTCCTCGTCCCACCGCTTCCGCAATTCCTCAAAACGAGCATTGCGATCCTCGCGGGCCTTCACATAAGACTCAAAGCCACCGCCGTGCGTCCAGCTGGAGGCGCCATTGATACCCGGCTCCAGCGTGACAATTCTGTCGGCAGCATTGGCCAGAAGTTCACGGTCGTGGCTGACAAACAGCACAGACTTCTTCGACTCGGCCATTTTGGCTTCGAGCCAGCGCTTGCCCGGCACGTCCAGATAGTTGTCAGGCTCATCCAGCAACAGAACCTCGTCCGGACCGGAGAACAGGGCCTCAAGCACGAGGCGTTTCTGCTCTCCACCGCTCAGGGTGGCGGCCTTGCGGTATTGAGCGGAATAGAAATCCATGCCCATGGCGGCCATGGTGACTTCGTCCCAGGTGGTCTCCATTTCGTAACCGCCAACATCGCCCCAATCGGCGATGGCCTGGGCATACGCCATCTGGCTGGGTTCGTCATCGCGCTCCAACATGGCCACTTCGGCGTCATCAACGGCCTTGCCGGCAGTGGCGATGTTGGCCGAGGCCACCGACAGGAGTAGATCCCGGACAGTACTTTCGTCACGCACTTGGCCCACGAACTGACGCATCACGCCCATGCTGCCCGATCGGGAAACCGCACCCTCATCGGCCTTGATATCCTGGCAAATGATGCGCAGTAGCGTGGTCTTGCCCGTGCCGTTGGGGCCGATCAGCGCCGTCTTGGTGCCATCGGAGACGCGAAAGTTCACCCCGTTGAGCAGCTGCCGGCCGTCGGAGAGAAAATAGTCAATGTTTGCAACGTCAATGTGTCCCACATACTAATTCTCCCATCTCCCACGACCCGCACCAGCCGTCTCTCCGGGGCCATGGGCATGGTGGGGTTTTCCCCACCATGCTTTCACCTGCTGGCATGATGGTCCCAGGACACCGCCACGGCAAGGATTGAACCATGAGCAACCCACATGCCATCACGGCAACACCGTCCTGGCTGATCGTGCGCCGCCAAACGTGGCGCCAGATCGGTTCCGACCTGGCCTACATCCTTCCCGGCTTCTTCATCTCCCTTGCCTCCTTCGTCGCACTGGTGACCCTGTTCTCCCTTGGCCTCTCCACGATCGTCGTTTGGGTGGGCCTGCCTATTCTTGTTTCGTGTCTGGCCACGGCCCGGTGGTTCGCGAGCGTCAACCGATCTGCGCTGCGGCGCTGGGCCGGGGGCATCCCGCCTGTTCACTACCGGGAGCCGCACAAATATACGATCAGCGGAATGTTTAGGAATCTGGCCGATCCGCAGCTGTGGAAAGACTTCATTCACGGTGTTTTCATCTCCTTCGCCTACCGCACCGCCTCTTTTTGCATCGCCATCACTTTTCTGGGCGCGAGCCTGGGTGGTTTGACGCAGTGGATATGGTTACGCTTCCTGCCGCCCGGAAACACGCCGCTGGCGGAATACATCGGCCTGGATACATTCCTTGGAGTCAGTCCGGCTGCGGCGGAGGCGTGGCTCGGCGTGGCCTACGGAGCCCTGCTTCTCATCCTTCTCCCCTTCATCACGCACTTGCTGGCCGTAGCGGATGCCGCTATGACCCGTGCCCTGCTCACGAATGAGACCGCCGCCCTGCGTGCCCGCAGTGCTGAACTGACAGCCAGCCGGGCGCAGGTGGTATCGGAAGAGGCCAGCACGCTGCGCAAGATTGAGCGGGACCTGCATGACGGCCCGCAACAGCGCCTCATCCGGCTGCAGATGGATGTTGAGGCCGCCCAGCGGCGCATTGCCAACGATCCGGACGGTGCCCGCCAGCTGATGGACGGCGCCCTGGAACAAAGCCGCGAGGCGTTGGCGGAGTTACGTCAGCTCTCCCGGGGCATTGCCCCTCCGCTGCTTGCCGACCGGGGGCTCCGTGCAGCCATGGAATCACTGGCCACAAAATCAACCGTCCCAGTGTCCGTTGCCGGCAATCTTGAACACGGCGCCCGGCTGGCTGAAAGCGCCGAAAATGCGGCGTACTTTGTCGTGTCCGAGGCACTGGTCAACCTCTCGAAGCATTCAGGTGCCAGTCACGCCGCGCTTTCCGTTCACTTAAGTCCCACCGAATTGTTCCTCGAGGTCACTGACGACGGAATCGGCGGCGCCCACGTCGGCAAGGGCCACGGTCTGGCGGGCCTGGTGGACAGGCTGGCGGGCGTGGACGGATCCCTGGAAATCGTTAGTCCGGCTGGCGGTCCCACCACGCTCAGAGCCAGCATTCCCTTGAGTGCTTGAGCGTTGGTATTTGAGCTGGGGGCACTACTCTGGAACCATGCGTGTTGTGTTGGCTGAAGACTCCGTCCTGCTCCGTGAGGGCCTGGTGCGGCTCCTCGAGGAGACCGGCGCAGAGGTATGCGCGGCGGTTGGTGATGGGATCGAATTACTCGCCGCAGTTAAGGAGCATGTCCCCGAGCTGCTGATCACCGATGTTCGGATGCCACCATCCCACCGTGACGAAGGGCTGAAGGCGGCCCTTGAGGTTCGGGCACAATTCCCCACCGTAGCGATTCTGGTGCTCTCCCAGTATGTGGAGTTGAGCTACGCCCGTGAGCTGCTGGCGGGCGCATCCGCGGGCGCGGGGCTTGGATATCTCCTCAAGGACCGGGTTGCCCGTTTTGAGGATTTCGCCGATGCCACCCGCCGCGTGAGCGCCGGTGCCACGGTCATTGATCCAGAGGTGGTCAGTGCCCTCCTTTCAAATCGCACGGCTAGTGACCCCCTCAACTCTCTGAGCTCGCGCGAGTCGCAGGTGCTCGGGCTCATGGCCCAAGGCCTGACCAACGCCGGCATCGCCAGGACGCTTGTCATCAGCGCCGGGGCCGTCGAAAAACACATCAGCGCAATCTTCATCAAACTCGAGCTGCAGCCAGACCCCGACGATCACCGCCGTGTTCTCGCAGTCATCAGTTTTCTGCAGCGCCGGAGCTGAACAGGCACACAAAATAAGGGCTCGTCCGCGCAGTGCGGACGAGCCCTTATCCCTAGGTCAGGCCGTGCAACTTATGCACGCACGGCGGACGAGCGCCAGTGCCGGGCTAGGGTGTTCTCGCGGCCGGAGGGCCTGCGGGTGTCACGGGAATCACGACGGCCGAGCGGGCCAGCACGGTGCCGTCCTGCTCCAGCGTCAGCTCGTGGGCGCCGGCGGCGAGGTTGGCCGGGATGGTTCCCTTCAGCGTCACAGTGCCGTTGGCCGCTGACTTAACCTCGGCCAGTTTGACGGGCTCGGAATGGATCCACAGCTCGTAGCTTTCACCGGCGGCGAGATTCCTGGCCGTCACGGTGACCGCGGAACCTGCCGTGGCCGAGCCGGGCGCCGTGACGGAGGGGGCCGGAGGCTGCGGCTTCCCAACCGTGGGCACCACGGCATTGACCGTGGATGCCGCAGACAGGCCAGCCTTGTCTGTGGCGCGGTAGGCGACGGACACGCCGCCTTTCCCTGCCTTAATGGCAGCTGTGTACGCCTTCCAGGTGGTGCCGCCGTCGGAGGAGTATTCCACCGTGGCGATGCCGGAACCGGAATCGGCGGCCGTCAGTTTGATGTTGCGGCCATTGACCTTGGCCGTCACGGTTGGCACCTGTGTGTCCACCTTGAAATCAGCTGTTGACTTCACCTCCTCAACGTTGCCTGTGGCATCGCTGGAGCGGTAGTTGAAGGAGTTGACTCCCTCAGGCAACGTGACCACCCCGGTGTACGTGGTCCATGGACCGGCACCAATCTGGAATTCAGTCTTGGCAACACCAACGTTATCCGTAGCGGTCAAGGTGACCGTCGGGGCCGTGGTGTACCAAGCCGTTGCCGCGGGGGCCTCAGGCCTGATGGCCGCCGTGGTGACCGGAGCAGTTTCGTCCACAGAAACGGCAGGTGCACAGAGGAACTTCGCGTTACCCCACACTCCGTGAGCTCCATTAATGGAGCCACCGGTAATGGGATCGACCTTGAGTTCCACATAAGAAACTCCTGACAGGTCGATGTTCAGCTTCTCGGGGGCAAATCCATTGACTAGGGTGCGGCTTTGGTAGAGGACCTTGCCATCACCAATGACGGTGAAGATGACAGTCCCGGCGAAGTTGCCTTCTAGACCGATTTCCCCTGTGAAGCGGCTGCACTGCTCACCCACGTAATATGTCAGGTTGGAAGCTGCATGGACACCCATTCCCTTTTCGTATGTTGTGGTTTTGGGGTTGGCGGGGTCTGTCTTATCAACAATGGTCAATGGAACATCCGGTGAGCCGGCTGAATCCTTGTTGACAACATCCTTGCCGATGACGCCGTAGCCATTGCTGGTACTCACGGGCGTCAGATCAGAGATGAAACTGTCCTCTGCTGGGCTTGTGGGCAACGGGAAATCCACAACTTGCCAGTCGAAGAACTTTACGTTCTCGGCGACAGGCAACTGCACTGAAACCAATTCCTTGTTGGGAAGCAGACGCACCGTGGCCGAATAGATTTGGTAGCCGGTCGAGGTGTACTCAGGGTTGTTGGCCTGGGTTTGGTTATTGCGACCCAACGACTTGATAGCCACCTTGGCGCCCTTGGTGTCACCCTGCGGGAGCCAATTCGGGAAATACGGGCGCTGTTTTTGAATGGTTCCATCGGCATAGGTGATGGTCAGCTCGGGGCTGACACCTGCGCCCGCGGCCGCTGAACCGAGTACCGCCAAGTCGGTGCCCTTGCCGGTCAGGGCAATGGTCTGTCCGTTGAGGGCGACAGCGTTGTTCTTGTCCGCGCCCACGGCGGGCCAGGTGTAGTTGACCTCGGTAGCCAGGCCCGCATCAACTGTGACCGTGGAGCCTGGTGTGACGCCGCCAACCGGAATTGTCGCATTTTTCAGCTGTTCGGAGTTGAAAGAGTCCCCGCCGCCGTCGAAGTTACCCAGCTTGTCAACAAACGAACCGGTGGCTGTCGTGACGGAGATGTTGTTGAACGCTCCTGCCAACTGTCCGTAAGCGACGTACATTTGGTTGGCCCCGGAGACTTCCCGGCTGGTGCCCTTGGAATCCACATAGCTTGCCTTGGCACCAACACTCTGCAGACCCGCGGCTGAGCTTGCCCCCGGAACTAGGTCAAAGGTGGCCTGAACAGTAGCACCCGGTGCAACCGAAGCCACGGTCGCACCCTGGATGTTACTGACTGTCCAGCCGTCGGCAAGGACCGGAGCGATGACCACATTTGTCTTCGCGTTGCTGCCAGTGTTAGTGAAAGTTGCCGAGGCACTCGTCTTCTGGCCCTGGAATACCTTCGTCTCCAGGTTTACGGCAAGCTGTGCTGCCATCGCATCGGAATCTGTACCACCAACGGCGGATGTTCCCGCAAGTGTCACGGTGACCGAGGTAGTAGAGGCGATGCTTCCGGCCTTTATGTAGACCGTGCCACCGGCGTCAGCAGCATCGTAGTACCAGCCGGTGGTGGCGGCCGTAAACGCAGCAGCGTCGGCCACCTTGGCCAGTGTTGTTGCGCCAACCTTTACGGAAGCCGGCTGTGACCCGCTGTGAACCTCAAGGTTGTAGGGGCGTGCAGCAGCCTTCCCTGCGTAGTCACCGTCGCGGGTGCCAATGGTGACGACTACATCGCCGCCGTTCTTTACGGGTGAGGAGACCTTGAATTCCTGACTGCTGGACTGGCCGTTTTGGTACTCGCGGGTGACCTTGTCGTCTTCGTTGAGCGTGAAGGACGATGCTCCGGAGGGGAAGACGTCAACTGTGAGCGCAGAGTCTTCGGCCACGAGTGAAGCGTTGCGGGCGATCTCGCCCTTGGGCACTACTGAACCTGCACGAACAAAGATTGGCAGTTTCTCCAAAGGAGCACTATAGCCATTGAGGACCTGGCCGCCTGCGTAAATCTCACCCGACCAGTAGTCCACCCACTGACTTCCGCTGGGCAGCACAATGCCACTGCGAACAGGGCTGGAGGTGGATACAGGTGCGATCAGATAGTCGCTGCCCAGGACGAACTGGGTTTCAGCTTCCTTGGTGTAGGAGAGCGGATCCTTGGGGAATTCCAGCGGCATGCTGCGCATCATGCCCACGCCATTGGTATTGGCATCCACGGCCAAGGAGTAAATGTACGGCATCAGTTCCTGACGCATCTGCAGGTACTTGCGGTTAATTTCGGTGGCCGCTTCGCCGTACAGCCATGGGCGCTTGTCAATGTTTGACCAGCCGCTCATGGAGTACAGCTCAGGGGCAAACGCCTTCCACTGCAGGTCACGGACGTAACTTTCAGTGCTGCCGCCAAAGATTCCATCAACGTCCGACGCCGTGAAGGCCTGGCCCGAGTTCGTGGCGCCGGCCATGGCCGGAACAGCCCAGCGAACAGCGTCAAGGTTGCCCGAGTGATCACCCGTCCACGGCACGCCACAACGCTGGGCGCCTGCCCAACCTTCCACCATCAAGGTGTTGGCCCGGCCGCTGGAATAACTTTCGATTCCGTCCTTGGCGCTTTCACAGCCGGTCAGGGCCATGCGGTAGCCCTCGCCTACCCAGGCCACATCAAGCTTGCGCAAGGCAATGCCGTCGGTGCCGACTTCCGTTTCCTGGTTGCTCAGCGAACGCTGGGTCCACAGGCCGGTCTTGAGATCAGCTTCGGCTTCAATGGCCTTGACCGTGTTGCCCAATCCCTTGTCCGCACTGTTCGGATCGTACGGCGCATCCTTGTCAAAATCGGCGGCGTCTTCTGTGTACTCACAGCCATAACCGTCGTTGACGATCATCCACCCCGCGGGCATGTCGTTGGCCTTGAACTCCTTTGCTGTTTCCACAGCGTCGTAGGTATGCTGCTTCTTCGTTGCAGTGGGATCGCTGGGAGGAGCCTCTCCGCGCAGCGCACGGTTGTAGCAATCGGCGTCGCCATACTCCAGACCGTAGACCGGGGGAAGGTTGGGGCGGCCGGTCAGTTTTGTGTAGCCGTCAAGGCTTTGCTTGAAGTCACCAACGAAATAGTAGGCATCAAAGCGATTTTCCTTGTGGGTGGTGGTCTCATCGTCCGTGAACGTGTACGAACCCGGAGCGAAGGTGTTCCGCAAAACACCATATCCGGCACTTGTCATGTAGTACGGGACGGCATTGGGGTGGCCCTCATCGTCCCAGTCGTAGTTGTTGGAGATATTGATCGAGGATCCTGTGTGAACCACTCGTCCGTTTTGCATGCCGCCACCGAGGAACTGCTCGTTGGCGATGGGCTTTAGGTGCTGCGTTGTGGTCCCGCCACCAAAACTCAAGGGCGAGGATTCCTGCCACACTACTGTGCCGTCTGCCTTCTTAAGAGTGAAGGCACCCGTTGCCTTATTGGCTTCGAGCCTGACCTTGGTTGTGGACATCGTGATAATTCCCGCAGCTTCTGTCGCGGTGACGGCGCCGGCCGTAAACTCGCCTTGGCCAACCACAATGTCGGCGGTCCGCTGCGGATCAGCAGGCGATGCCGGACTGTTGGCGGGGTCCGTGAAGGTGCCGGTGGGGACGGCTTCCAGGCGGAAGTTGCCCTCATCAAGGAATGTCACGCGGATAGCCCCCGTCGCGGGAGTCAGGGTGACCACGTTGTCGGTCTTGACGAAAGCGCTGATAGCTCCAAGTGTGGTGCCGTTGGGGTCTACCGGAACTTCAGGCTTTATGGTTGACGCTGCGATGGGCGTTCCCGGAGTTGCCACGGCCGCCTGAGACAGCGCCAGAGCCGGCAGGGATCCCACCGCCAGCAGACCGGCCAAGGCTACGGCAGTGGCGCGCCGGTTCATGACTCTCCGACCTGGAGGTTTTGGCCTCAACGATGCTGGATTCTTCTCGTGGAGCAATGGCATTAGGGCTCACTTTCACGCACGGGCGATAGTTTATGACGAATTAGTCAGTCAAACACGCATTAAGAATCACTTAAAGATGTGACGTAGGTCAAGGAAATGGCCGAATTTGATTCGTGATATCCATTTGTGACATTCCGCGAGGGCAGCAAAAAGCCCTGCCCGTCATAGCTCTTGACGACTGGCAGGGCTTTTAGCAGCGCCCGTTGGCTACGGCGAGGAAGCAGCACTTTCAGAAAGCTCGGGCTCCGCGGTCGCGTCGCGGGTGTGCGCGTCACTTGTGGCGGCTGGCGAAACGGGCTCGCTGATAGCGCTCAGACTAGGTGTAGTCGATGCGGCAGAAACAGTATCCGTCGTCTCAGCAGAGGTTGTTTCCGAGGTGGGGGGCGGTTCCATGGTTCCGGGAGGCGTCGCTGTTGGCGCCGTGGTCCCCGGGCCAGTGGTGGCCGGGCTGCTCGGTGCAGGTGGCGTTGCCGGGTTAGTCGTTGCTGGCGCTGTGGTCACCGGCGCCGTCGTTGCCGGGGTGGTGCTTGCCGTGGTCGGAGTAGCCGTACCTGGAGCAGTGGTCCCCGGACTGGTGGTGGCCGGTTTCGCCGTAGCCGCTGTACTCGGGACAGCCGTGGGACTCTTACCCGGTTCCGTTGTGCCGGTCGGCGTATTGCTCGCCTTTTCCGCTTCTGCCCTGGCCTTCTCGTCTGCCGTGGCGAAGCCTGGCATGGTGAAGTACGTGGATGAGCTACTCGTGTCCCCTGGGGCGTGGAGGATGGTTCCAACGGATGGGTTCAGGG
>JBKKBD010000113.1:0-10942 GCA_046714315.1 Specibacter sp. | reverse complement strand
GAAATCACCAGCCAGAACCACGGCTTCGCCGTTGACGCGCCGCTGGACGGGCCCACACAGGCCCCCGAGGAGCGCTTCGGCCGCGTTGAGGTCAGTCACATCAGCCTCAACGACCAGGTTGTTGAAGGCCTCTCCTGCCTAGACATCCCCGCCTTCTCGGTGCAGTACCACCCCGAAGCCGCGGCCGGCCCGCACGACGCCGCTTACCTGTTCGACAGGTTCATCACGCTTATGACCGCCAGCAAGACCGCACAGAGCCAGGAAAACAAGTAATGCCAAAGAGGGAAGATCTCAAATCAGTTCTGGTCATTGGCTCCGGCCCGATCGTGATCGGCCAGGCCGCCGAGTTTGACTACTCCGGCACCCAGGCCCTGCGGGTCTTGAAGGAGGAAGGCCTGCGGGTCATCCTCGTCAACTCCAACCCGGCCACCATCATGACCGACCCCGAGTTTGCTGACGCAACCTACGTTGAGCCAATCACCCCCGAGGTCATTGAGAAGATCATCGCCAAGGAGCGCCCCGACGCGATCCTGCCCACACTGGGTGGGCAGACGGCCCTGAATGCGGCCATCGCGCTGGATAAGAACGGCGTGCTGGCCAAGTACAACGTTGAGCTCATCGGCGCCAACATCGCAGCCATCGAGCTCGGCGAGGACCGCGAAAAGTTCAAGGGCGTTGTTGAGCGTTGCGGTGCAGAGAGCGCCCGCAGCCACATCATCCACACCATGGATGAGGCATTCGTCGCGGCCGAGGACCTGGGTTACCCCATGGTCGTGCGCCCGTCCTTCACGATGGGTGGTCTGGGCTCCGGCCTGGCCTATACGCCGTCGGACCTGGAGCGCATTGTGGGCCAGGGTCTGCAGTACAGCCCCACCACCGAGGTTTTGCTTGAAGAGAGCATCCTGGGTTGGAAGGAATACGAGCTGGAGATGATGCGCGACAAGAACGACAACGTTGTTGTTGTTTGCTCCATCGAAAACTTTGACCCGGTAGGCGTCCACACGGGCGACTCCATCACCGTGGCCCCGGCCATGACGCTGACGGACCGTGAATACCAGAACCTGCGTGACATCTCCATTGCCGTCATCCGCGAGGTTGGCGTTGACACCGGTGGTTGCAACATCCAGTTCGCGATCGAGCCCGACACAGGCCGCGTCGTCGTCATTGAGATGAACCCGCGCGTTTCCCGCTCCTCGGCACTGGCCTCCAAGGCAACCGGCTTCGCCATCGCCAAGATCGCCACGAAGCTCTCCCTGGGTTACACGCTGGATGAAATCCCCAACGACATCACCCAGAAGACCCCGGCCTCCTTTGAACCGTCCTTGGACTACGTTGTTGTCAAGGTTCCTCGCTTTGCCTTCGAGAAGTTCCCGGCAGCGGACCCCACGCTGACCACCACCATGAAGAGCGTCGGCGAGGCCATGGCCATTGGCCGTAACTTCACCGAGGCCCTGCAGAAGGCGCTGCGTTCCTTGGAGCAGAAGGGCGCCAGCCTGGACTTCTCCTCGGTCAACGCCCTCGATGTGCCCGATCTGATCGAGGCCGCCAAGCGCCCCACCACCGATCGCCTTGCCCAGGTCCAGCGCGCCCTGCTCGGCGGCGGAACCATTGAAGAGCTGTACGCAGCCACCGGCATCGATCCCTGGTACCTGGACCAGCTGGTGCTGCTGAACGAGGTTTCGGCCACGATCCGCAAGTCCACCGCCCTGACACCGGAGATGCTGAAGCTGGCCAAGCGCCACGGTTTCTCCGACGCTCAGATCGGTGCCCTGACGAACAACTCCGAGGCTGTTGTACGCGGCGTCCGCCAGGCACTGAACATTCGCCCCGTGTACAAGACCGTGGACACCTGTGCCGCCGAGTTCAACGCGTACACCCCGTACCACTACTCCTCCTACGATGAGGAAGACGAGATTGCGCTGCACGAAAAGCCGTCCGTCATCATCCTAGGATCCGGTCCGAACCGCATCGGCCAGGGCATTGAGTTTGATTACTCCTGCGTCCACGCCTCGATGGCGCTGCGCAAGGCCGGGTACGAGACCGTCATGGTCAACTGCAACCCGGAAACCGTCTCCACCGACTACGACGTCTCCACGCGCTTGTACTTTGAGCCGCTGACGCTCGAGGACGTGCTGGAAATCATCGCGGCCGAGGAACGCACCGGTGGCGTCTTGGGCGTCTTCGTGCAGCTCGGCGGCCAGACCCCGCTGAAGCTGGCCCAGGAACTGGCCGACGCCGGTGTGCCCATCTTGGGTACGTCCCCGGAAGCCATCGACCTGGCCGAGCACCGCGGCATGTTCTCCCGTGTGCTCGACAACGCAGGCCTGATCGCGCCCAAGAACGGCACGGCAGTGTCCTTCAACGATGCCAAGAAGATCGCCGATGAGATTGGCTACCCCGTCCTGGTCCGCCCGTCCTACGTCTTGGGTGGCCGCGGCATGGAGATCGTCTACGACGAGGCCAACCTCTCGCGCTACATCAAGAACGCCACCGAGATCACCGAGGCTCACCCGGTCCTGATCGACCGGTTCTTGGAAGACGCCATCGAGATCGACGTTGACGCGTTGTTCGACGGCACCGACATGTACCTTGGTGGCATCATGGAGCACATCGAGGAAGCCGGCATTCACTCCGGGGACTCCGCCTGCGTGCTGCCTCCCATCACGCTTGGCAAGGATGTGCAGGAGCGTGTCCGCAAGGCCACTCGCGCCATCGCCGAGGGCGTTGGCGTCCGCGGCTTGATCAACATCCAATTCGCGCTGGCCGCTGACATTCTGTACGTCCTCGAGGCCAACCCGCGTGCCTCGCGCACCGTTCCATTCGTTTCCAAGGCAACGGGCGTCCAGATGGCCAAGGCCGCCGCGCTGATTGGTGTCGGAGTGTCCATTGCCCACCTGCGCAGCGTTCACCACATCCTGCCCGAAGTGGGCGACGGCGGCACCCTTCCCGACAGCGCTCCGGTTGCCGTCAAGGAAGCCGTTATGCCGTTCGCTCGCTTCCGCACCGTGGAGGGTCACGTTGTTGACTCCCTGCTGGGCCCGGAAATGCGTTCCACCGGCGAGGTCATGGGCATCGACAAGCACTTTGACACGGCCTTCGCCAAGAGCCAGGCTGGCGCCAACAACGCCCTGCCGATCGAAGGCAAAATCTTTGTCTCCGTGGCCAACCGCGACAAGCGTTCGATCATCATGGCCGTCAAGCGGCTGGCAGATCTCGGCTACGAAATTGTCTCCACGGGTGGTACGGCGGATGTGCTGCGCCGCAACGGCATCGAGTCCACCATTGTTCGCAAGATCGGTGAGGGCGTCTCTGAAACCGGTGAGGGAACCATCGTTGATTTGATCAACAATGGCGAGATCGCCATGATCTTCAACACCCCTTCCGGTGGCGAGGCTCGCGGCGACGGCTACGAAATTCGTGCGGCCGCCGTCTCCATCGGCAAGCCCTGCATCACCACGGTTGCCGAGTTCAACGTGGCCGTCCAGGCCATGGAGGCACTGCGCACCTACGAGTGGGACGTCACGAGTCTGCAGGAACACGCAAAGGTTCTCGCGGCAGGTCAGGCAGCGCAGAATGCCTAGCCAGAACGACAGCGTCAAGTTCGACGGCGGCCGCGGACCTTTTGGTGCGCGGCTCGCCGCGGCGATGCTCGCCAGAGGTCCGCTGTGCGTGGGTATCGATCCCCATCCGGCGTTGTTGGCAGCCTGGGGCCTGGATGATTCCATCCAGGGTCTGCGCACCTTCTCGCTGACAGTGCTCGAGGCTGTTGAATCATTGGCTGCGGCCATCAAGCCGCAGGTGGCGCTCTACGAGCGTCACGGTTCGGCCGGCCTTGCAGTCCTTGAGGAACTGTTGGCAGCAGCGGCAACCACGGACGTGTTGACCATTGCCGATGCCAAGCGCGGAGACATTGGCTCAACCATGGCCGGATATGCCGACGCATGGCTGCGCGACGGATCTGCGCTGGCCGCCGATTCCGTAACGTTGAGTCCGTACCTTGGCTTTGAGTCGCTGCGTCCAGCCCTGGACCTGGCAGCAGCCAATGGCAGGGGAGTGTTCGTTCTGGCACTGACCTCCAACCCTGAGGGTGCTTCGGTTCAGCATGTGGGTGGCGCGGAATCCGTGGCCAAGCGCATAGTGCAGGCGGCGGCAGCCGAAAATCAGCGGTATGCCGCTGACGCCCTTGGCTCCGTCGGTCTTGTTGTTGGGGCCACGGTTGGCACCGCGTTAACAGACCTGGGGATCGATCTTGCAGCGGTCCACGGGGCACTGCTGGCACCCGGTCTTGGCGCCCAAGGAGCCACCGGTGCCGATATGCGGGCAACCTTTGGGGCGGCCTACCCGGCAGTTCTGGCAACCTCAAGCCGCGGCATTCTTGCGGCTGGTCCTAGCGTTGAAGCGTTGCGTACAGCAACCTTGGAGACTCTGCAGGGACTGTAGGCTAGCGCTGCATAGCACTCGGGCTGGAATTTGGCTACATTGATTTGCTTCCCCGGTGCGGATAGGTTCGAAGAATTACTGTGTTCGAACCCCGCACCGGGGACAGTCATTGCCAGGGGGCTTTTTTGTGAATTTGCCACAGCTGTCCCATCAGGATCGCGCGGACGCGCGGATCAAAGCCCTTGCGGCCAGGGCTATTCGTTCCCAGACCAAGCAAGATTTGAAAACAGGGCAGACCAGTGTGGGTGCCGTGCTAGGCGCGGCACCACGCGAACCTGCTCTGGACAGACTTAAAGTATGTGAATTATTGGAAGCCCTTCCGGGCATTGGAAAGGTACGTGCAACTGTGATCATGAGCGAGCTGGGGATTGCCCCAACCCGCAGGGTGCGTGGCCTGGGCGTGCACCAACGCCGGGCCTTGGTGGACTACCTGGGGGAACAGCCATGAGCGCCGTTGAGGTACCTACGGAGTGCACCAAGCGCATCAAGCCATTGAACGGCGTTACAGTGCTGGCGGGCCCCACGGCCGTTGGCAAGGGGACCGTCTCAACTTTTATCCGGGACAACTACCCTGATGTGTGGCTGTCAGTCTCGGCCACCACGCGGCCGGCCCGTCCGGGCGAGCATGAAGGTGTTCACTACTTCTTCAAGACCCCTGATGAATTTGATGCCCTCGTCGCTGACGGCGATCTGCTCGAGTGGGCAGTGGTTCACGGTGTGAACCGCTACGGTACCTTGCGCAGCACCGTCAAAGCGGCAGTTGAACAGGGAAAGTCTGTTCTCCTCGAGATTGATCTGCAGGGTGCGCGCCAGGTTAAGGAAGCCATGCCGGAAGCAGATTTTGTGTTCCTGGCACCGCCCAGCTGGGATGAATTGGTCCGCCGTTTGGTGGGACGCGGCACAGAAAGTGCCGAGGAACAGCAGCGACGGCTGGAAACAGCTAAACTGGAACTTGCTGCCGCGCCGGAATTTGATTACATCATCGTCAATGACGATGTCAGCCGTGCTGCAGCCGCGCTGGTTGACCTGATGGGGCTCACGCCCCACCACATTGTTTAGTCGGACAGTTTTCTTTCATAACTGCCCGATTCGCAAGACACCCTTTCGATTTTTTTGGAGAAGTAATTGACTACACAACCCGAAGGCATCATCAATCCCTCGATCGATTCGCTGCTTGAAGCTGCCGACTCGAAGTACGGACTGGTCATCTTTGGTGCCAAGCGCGCACGCCAGATCAACGCTTACTACGCACAGCTCCACGAGGGCCTCTTCGAGTACGTTGGCCCGTTGGTGGACACTAAGTTGAACGAGAAGTCACTCTCGATCGCTTTCCGTGAAATCGACGAGGGCCTGCTGGTTTCCACGCCTGTCGAGACCGCGTAACTGCAGTTTGACCACACCCACGGTGTCTAAGTTGAACATTGTTCTGGGGGTAGGCGGCGGAATCGCCGCCTACAAGTCCGCGTTGTTGCTGCGCCTCTTCACAGAGGCCGGCCACACCGTCACCGTCATACCCACGGACGCGTCCACGAAGTTTGTGGGCGTTGCCACGTGGGAGGCGTTGAGCGGGCGTCCCGTCACGAACGATGTTTTTGACTCCGTGGATCAGGTTAATCATGTCCGGATTGGGCATGAGGCTGACCTGATCGTGGTGGCCCCGGCGACCGCCGACCTGTTGGCTAAGGCCGCTGGGGGCCACGCTAACGATCTTTTGACCGCAACCTTGTTGATGGCCCGCGGACCGGTGCTCTTTGCCCCGGCCATGCACACTGAAATGTGGCAGCACGCCGCGACAATGGCCAATGTGGCCACCCTGCGCTCCCGTGGCGTCCATGTCCTGGACCCCGCGGTTGGCAGGTTGACGGGTCCGGACACCGGTCCCGGCCGCTTACCTGAGCCGGAAGCAATTTTCGCAGCCGCCATGGCACTTGCTGCTGATGATGCCCCTGTGGAGCACGACGCCGAGTCCCCGGCACCCCTGCCAACGGAACCCACCGCGGTTGTTCCTGCGGAACTAGTTGCTCCCGCTGTTGTTTCCACCGAACCGGCCGCCGCGGAGCCAGCTAGGTCGCTGCACCTCAACGGCCCGCTGGCGGGCGTCCGCGTGCTCATCACGGCTGGTGGCACCAGGGAACCGTTGGACCCTGTCCGGTACCTTGGCAATAAATCCTCGGGCAAGCAAGGTGTGGCTTTAGCCGAGGCTGCTTTGGCTGCTGGAGCTATTGTCACCTTGATCCACGCGCCCATGGAGGTGCCGGCGCCTGCCGGCGTCACGATCCAACGGATCGAGACGGCGTTGGAGTTGCGTTCGGCCACGCTCGCCGCGGCCGCAACGGCCGACGTCGTGATCATGGCCGCTGCCGTGGCGGATTTCCGGCCCGCAAACATCGCCACCGGGAAGATCAAAAAGCGTGACAACGCCGATGATCCCGTCATTACCCTTGTTCGCAATCCGGATATCTTGGTTGAGGTCGTTGCCCATCGGGCGGCCCAGAACCAGAAGCAACTGATTGTCGGCTTTGCGGCAGAGACCGGCGATGACCAAGGTGACGCTCAGACGTATGCACAGCAAAAACTCATCCGGAAAGGTTGCGATCTTTTGGTCGTCAACGAGGTTGGTCCCGGGGAGTCTGGCGGTGAGCGGGTCTTTGGCCAAGACAGCAACCAGGTGGAAATCCTCTCCTTGGACGGTGCCAGCCCCGTGCAGTCGGGCGGCAGCAAGCGAGAGGTGGCGGACGACGTCGTACATCTCATTGCACAGCGCCTGGCCGCCGGTTGAAACTGCGGCCGCCCACCACTGCAAACTGTGTGACATTTCAAGTCCGACGCCCCCGTGGCCCGGCACGATCCCAAGTAAAGTAGAACAGTGACTTCAGCAAACCCCCTGCGCCTATTCACCTCTGAATCCGTGACGGCAGGACACCCCGATAAGATTTGTGACCAGATCAGCGACGCCATCCTTGATGCGCTGCTGGCGGAGGACCCGGATTCCCGCGTCGCCGTTGAGACCATGGCCACCACGGGCCTGGTCCACGTTGCCGGCGAGGTGACCACGAACGCCTACGTCGAGATCCCACAGATCGTGCGCAACACCATCCTTGACATTGGTTACGATTCCTCGGCCAATGGCTTCGACGGCGCTCGGTGTGGCGTGTCGGTCTCGATCGGACAGCAGTCACAGGACATTTCCGACGGCGTGTTCAACGCTCTCGAGGTCCGCGAAGGCACCGCTGTCGATAAGTACGACAGCCAGGGAGCAGGCGACCAGGGCTTGATGTTCGGCTATGCCAGCAACGAGACTGCTTCCTATATGCCCACCCCCATCTTCTTGGCGCACCGACTTTCCGAGCGCCTCACCGATGTGCGCAAATCCGGACTGCTGGAATACCTGCGCCCGGACGGCAAGACCCAGGTGACCATCGGGTACGACGGCGAAAAGCCCGTCTCCGTTGACACCGTCGTCATCTCCAGCCAGCACGCCGAAGGCACCATGCTGGACAAGCTGCGCGCCGACCTGCAGGAATTCGTCATTGCCCCCGTCATGGACGCCTCCGGGCTTGATATTGCCGGTCTCAAGACGTACCTGAACCCGGCCGGCCCGTTTGTGGTGGGTGGCCCCGTGGGCGACGCCGGCCTGACCGGACGGAAGATCATCGTTGACACTTACGGTGGAATGGCCCGCCATGGTGGCGGCGCATTCTCCGGCAAGGACCCGTCAAAGGTTGACCGTTCGGCTGCCTACGCCATGCGGTGGGTTGCCAAGAACGTTGTTGCCGCTGGTCTCGCTGCGCGCGCCGAGATTCAGGTTGGCTACGCCATCGGTGTTGCCCGTCCCGTGGGCGTGTACGTTGAGACCTTTGGCACCGAAACGGTGGATCCGCGCCGCATCGAGGATGCCATTGCGGCCATCTTCGACCTGCGTCCCATGGCCATCATCGACAGCCTTGATCTCAAGCGCCCCATCTATGCCAAGACGGCCGCTCATGGCCACTTCGGCCGCGACGATGCCGATTTCACCTGGGAAAACCTCGACCGCGTGGATGCTCTGAAGGCTTACTTCAACGCCTGAGCACGTTAGTTTTCCACAGCTAAGCATGGCCCGCAGACGACTTTGTCAGTGGGCTGTGCTTAGCTGGCTTAAGGGACCATTTCCTGATTGACCACAACGAATTAAGGAGGACGCCGTGGATGATGAGCTCAGCCACGGTGTGCAGTTGAGTCTCCTGAGTGGCTTTGTGGCCAAGGAACGCGTGGCCGATCCTCATAGTGGCGTTGTGCTTGCACCGCATTTGCCGGTGGCTCAGGTGGTTATTGAATCACCGCTTCCGCACCTGGACCGGATCTTTGACTACTCCGTACCGCTGGAGCTCGACGCCGAGGCTCAGCCGGGCGTGCGGGTGCGGGTGAAGTTCTCGGGGCAGGACCTCAACGGTTTCCTTGTGGGCCGGGTGGCAGAGTCTGAGAGCACGCGGTTGGTCCCGCTGGCACGAGTCTATTCGGCCGTGCCCGTGTTGGCCCCGCAGGTCCTGGAGCTGGCCCGAAAGGTAGCGGCCAGGTACGCGGGAACCGTGGCAGACGTTCTGCGCGTTGCTGTCCCGCCCAGGGTTGCCAGCCTGGAAAAGGTGTACCTGAAGAAGGACGCAGAGCGCGCTGCTGAGGCCGCTACCTCTGTGGCCGATCCGGCAGCTCCGGCCGCGGTGGAGCCGGCGAAGCCCGGCCATTCACTCTTTGGCGAGTACCCGCACGCAGAGGACTTCCTGACCCAGCTGGCCATGGGCGCCAGCCCCAAGGGTGTTTTTGGTGCCCTGCACGGGTGGGGCCCGAAGTCGTGGCACCATCAGTTGGCCCAGGTTGTGGCCTATTGTCAGCTGTCCGGACGCGGCGCCATCGTGGTGGTCCCGGATTTGCGAGACCTTGAGCTCCTGGAGCAGGCCTTTTCCACCGTGCTTCCGGCGGACAGCTTCGTCAAGCTGACGGCCGACGACGGTCCCAGCCTGCGCTACGCCAACTTCCTCCGCGTTCTCTCCGGTGATGTTCGCATCGTCATCGGGACACGTTCAGCTGCCTATGCCCCCGTGGCCGATCTTGGCCTTGTTTGTTGCTGGGACGATGGCGACGAGCTTCACATCGAGCGCCGCGCCCCGTATCAGCACAGCCGCGACGTACTCTTGCTCCGCTCGGAGGTGGAGGGGGCTGCGGTTCTCATGGCTGGCCACAGCCGCAGTAGCGAATCCCAGCGTCTAGTAGCCACGGGTTGGGCACAGGAACTTGTTGCAGGGCGTCCGGAGGTTCGAAAGGCCACTGCACGGATTATCAGCACCTCCGATTCTTTTGAGCAGGAACGCGATCCTGCAGCGGCGTTGGCCAGGCTGCCGCACCGGGCCTGGGAAACGGCACGGGCGGCCTTGAAATTTGGCCCTGTGCTGGTCCAAGTTGCCCGCACCGGGTATGCGCCGGCACTCGCCTGCCAGCGTTGCCGCGAGGTCGCCCGATGCCGGCACTGCACGGGGCCCTTGATGCAGACGCGTGCACCCGGTTCCGCCTCGTCCATGGTTCTCTGCAAATGGTGCGGGCAGGCGGAGACCGCCTTTAGCTGCAGCACCTGCGGAAACCATGAGCTACGGGCAATATCGGTCGGTGCCTTGCGAACCGCCGAGGAACTGGGTCGGGCCTTCCCCTCGGTTCCCGTGATCTCTTCTTCGGGTGACCACATCAAGACCACGGTGACTGACCGGCCCGCCATTGTTGTAGCCACCGTTGGGGCTGAACCTGTTGCCGCCCACGGCTATTCGGCTGCCTTGCTTCTCGACGGCGATTCCATGCTGCGACGCGAATCATTGCGGGCGGGCGAGGAGACGTTGCGGCGGTGGATGAATGCTGCGGCACTCGTCCGGTCCGCCAAGGACGGCGGCATCGTCGTGGTGACGGCCGAGGAATCTGTGGAGGTCGCATCGCTCGTGCGCTGGGACCCTGCGGGTCACGCGGAACGAGAGTTCGCGCTGCGGCACGAGCTGGGATTGCCACCTGCTATGCGTCTCGCCTCGCTAACGGGCGCTGAGGCCGATGTTGCGGCGTTTCAAACCGCACTGAAGCTGCCGGAAGAGGTACGCAGCATCGGCCCGGCGCCGGTACTGTTCGGACGGACTGGGTCACCGGGCGAGGATGCCCCTGACTACAGGACCATTCTCTTGTTCCCGTACTCCATGGCCGCTACGGTAACGGCGGATATGCGGGCCCTGAAAGCCTCCAATGCAGCCCGCCGGGTCGGTTCCCCTGTGCAGGTCAGGTGCGACGGGCTGGACGTCCTCTAGCGACCGCGCCGTTGGCCGCCAGTCGCCGTTGGTCGAGCTTGTGCGGACTTTTCCTTGCGGTAGTTATTAGAATATTTATTCTGGTAGCTATTGCGGTGTGGTTGCGGTGGGTTTAGTGTTGTTGTATGAGTAGTCGGGAGTGTTTCCCGGGGGACCGGGGTGATGAGGCCACACGGGATGTGGCTGCACTG
>JBKKBD010000112.1:0-5767 GCA_046714315.1 Specibacter sp. | reverse complement strand
GAATAGGCTGCTCGATGCGCAGGATTCGTGGTCGCCACCGGCGGTCGTGCCGAGTTCGGCTAGATCGCACGGGGCTGGGGGAGCGCCGGCCGCAAATGGAATTCCCAAACGGCCTCGTGCAGACACTTGCCTCATGCGCAGTCGTTCTTGGATGAACAATGCGACGCCGGGACGCGCGTTATTGTTGTGGCCTCAAGGCAAGTTGTGGGTATGCGGGGATGGCCCCAGGTGATGAGCAGGGACTTGTATCTGCCGGGTATTTAGTCTCCCTGGACAAGTCTAAAGTCAACGCCAACGAATCGTTGTTGGCGCTTACCGAGCTCGGCCTTGCTGTCAAAGTCACAACAGGAGACAACCCCAGGGTGGCAGCGCCAGCCGAGCCGCGACATCGGGTTCATTCGCCGATTCATGTTCCTGTTCGGTCCCCATAGTTCACTGTTCGTCGTCCCCACCTTCGGCCTGGCCGCTGTTCGCATCTCGGGGCGTGGTGGCCCGAGGTATTTACCTACCGCTTTCACCCATTGGCCCGGTGCCGGGATTTTACCCGCTGCCTGTCCCGTATTTTATGGCCCTCTTGGCCATGACAGTCGTGTATCTAGTGCTGGTTGAGGCCGCCAGGGCGGTTCATCACCGAAGGACCGAGCACCACATTCACCGTAGGGCCGCTCGTTTCAGTGTTCCAGACCTGCTCATCCCATCATGACACCTCGCCACCACTAATAGGGGCGGAGATTAGGGTCTTTGGACTCTCTTCTCAACAAGCAGTAAGCCCTAGCGTGGGATGTAGCGTCATAGTTCATCACGGGCATTGTGCATCCTTAAGGACACGCCATGGCCTTGCACAAACACAGAAAGGGCAACGACCAATGGTCCTAGAACCTCAGATAATGGTGGGGGTGGATGGTTCACCCGCCAGTCGCGTTGCCCTCGAATGGGCAGCACGACGGGCCCAGCTACAAAAACTGCCCCTCCTGCTGGTCCACGTCGTGCCGGACTACTTGATCTCGCCAGAGCACGTTGAATACCAGAGTGTCCGGGCGTCCCTCGCGGGCATGCTGGACAGTGAAGCCAACAGTGCGCGCGGGTTTGCCCCCGCCGTGGAGGTGCGCAGCAGCCTCCATTTTGGCGAGCCTGCACAAGTGTTGGCAGAACTTTCTGCTCGTTCCTCTATGGTGGTGGTCGGGACGGACAGAAAGGCCGATGGTCATGGTGGGGGATTCGGCACGCTCAATTTTCAACTTGCCATGATCGGGCGATGTCCCGTCGTCGTTATCCCGGCACGGCAGAGCCCCGCGAATACCGGCGTCGTGGTTGGTATTGATGGTTCCCCCGAGTCCATGGCCGCCGCGTATTTTGCGGCCGCGGAGGCTGCCCACACTCGTCAGCAACTCACCGTCATTTGTGTCTCACATTCCCCGGCAAGGTGGGTGCACCCCGGGACCGACGGATCGGGGAGAACCGAACAGATTGACACGCAGGGGCGCATGATCTTGGAAGCTGTCGTGGCTGCTGTGCGTGCCCAGTACATACACCTCACAGTTTTCGATCGATTCGAGCAGCAGGATGTGCCGGCGCAGGTACTGATCGAGGCAGCGAAGGGTGCCGCCATGCTCGTGGTTGGAAACCGTGGCAGGGGAGCCACACACCATGCGCTCATGGGCTCGGTTACACGAGAGCTCCTTTTGGATGTTCCGTGCCCCCTTGTCCTTACACAACAGGAAGAGGCAGCCTCAGCCGCCCAACAGTACAAAGACCACGGCGCAGGCCATCGAATGTTTGCGCCTGCGCAGATATCCCCAGGGGGTTTCTAGAGCATGCGTATTGTCGTAGCCATTGGCGGCAACGCGCTTCTCCACAGGGGTGAGATACCCGATGCGAGGACCCAAGTCGACCGGCTGGCTTTGGCAGCTCCGGCATTGGCGGCGCTTGCCGCAGAACATGAGGTGGTCATTGTTCACGGCAATGGTCCACAAGTGGGCTTGTTGGCGATGGAGACCGGTGACGACAGTTCGCTTACTTCCCCTTATCCTCTGTGGGACTTGGTTGCTGAAAGCCAGGGACTGATTGGCTTCTGGCTGCAGCAAGCGTTGGGCCAGGCCGGCCTGGCCAAGGATGTTGTTGTGCTCGTGTCGCGGACCCTTGTGGATCCCACAGATCCGCGCCTGTTGGTCTCCACAAAGTTCGTGGGATCACTCTATGAGGAGTCCGCCGCGCACGCTCTTGCGAAGGAGCACAACTGGACCGTCGCGGCCGACGGTTCGGGTTGGCGCCGGGTAGTTCCTTCGCCTCTGCCCCTTCGTATTCTCGAAAGCGAACGGGCAATGTTGCTGCTCGACGCCGGTGCAACAGTGGTCTTGGCTGGCGGCGGTGGCGTCCCGGTTGTGTCCGATGGGCCGGGTTTTCGTGGGATCGAGGGGATCGTGGACAAGGACTACGTTGCCGCCAGGGTCGCCGTCGACATTGATGCGCAGCTGCTGGTCATTTTGACGGACGTGCCAGGTGTCATGAGCAATTTTGGGACGCCAGACCAAAAACTCCTCAAAACCCTGAAAATCCAGGACATCGAGGGGAACCGCTTCCCGGACGGGTCCATCGGACCCAAAGTCAGGGCCGCAGCGGAATTTGTCACGGCTGGCGGGCGTGCACTGATTGGTTCGTTGGACAATCTTGGGGCCATCATGAAAGGAAACGCAGGCACGGAAATTCTTGGGCCGGTTCCAGCCTCTATCGTGTAGTCACGTTGGTCACCAAGTATGCTGGCCAATCGGTTCGGGCTGGTTGCTACTCGAAGGAGGCGCGCCGTGCATCGGACAAAGGTGTGCGCCAAATGTCAGGTTTTGTTACCTTGAACCTCCGGCCACTGAGGTTCAAAGGAAGAATCCGCATCAGGTGGTTCTTGACGCCGCCCTGCCAAGGCTCAAGTGTGAGGCTTTCTGCCTCCGCAAGCCCGGAGCCAGCCCTGATCGACATCACGGTTCCCCGCAGGACTACACTCCACGCCTGCTCTGTAGAGGGATCGTAACCATCAATTTCAAAGGCAACAGGTGTGTTGTTCGTTGAGCCGTAGAGTTTGGTGCCGGCGGCAGTTCGGAAGACGAGAGAGCTGTTGTCCACTGCATAGTTGATGGGAAAAATATCTGCGTGGTCATCGACCACAACAGCCAAGCGCCCAATGACCTGTTCACGCAGCAATTCCCAGCATTGGTCCTTAGACAGCGACTCAATCTCCGGTGTAGTCCCTGACGGTGTCGTCTTAATAGTCATAAAATCAACTCTAGGCTCATAGATTCTGAGAACGTAGGGTCTAAAGCCCCCACCTCCTTTGTCCAGACAGCTGTACCATTCCTGCCGTATGCGGACCTCAGGCTGGCAACGGGGGTAGCCTGTGAGTAATGGCCGGGTTCTTGAGGCTTCTGACACAACGGCCGATGGCCGATTGAGGGTAGGTCTGGTGCAGGATTCTGATGCGAAAGAGGCGGTGCCGTTGTTGCCGGCCGCTGCAGGTACTCGGATTGAGGACTTACTGCGGGAGTTTGTAGACCGGGCGGGCGAATTGCTCTCCACCCAGGAAAGGATGCGCGGCTTGCTGGAAGCCGTGGTTTCCGTAGCAGAGGATCTCAGCCTTGATGCGGTGCTGGAGCGGGTGGTTAAATCAGCCTGCACACTTCTGGACGCCCGATATGCGGCGCTGGGAGTCCTTGGTGAAGATCAATCGCTGAGTCATTTCATTACCGTTGGCATAGATCAGGAACTCATAACCAGGATAGGTCCTTTACCCACTGGACACGGTGTCTTGGGACTGTTAACAAGTGACCCGCACCCGTTGCGGCTGCATGATTTGCACGAGCACCCCGCCTCCTATGGTTTCCCGGAAAACCACCCGCCCATGGTGTCCTTTTTGGGCGTACCAGTACGAGTGAGGGGAAAGGTCTTTGGGAACCTGTATCTGACTGAAAAGGCAGGCGGTGAAGACTTCACGGCAGAGGATGAGGAATTGGCCGTGGCCTTGGCTGCTGCTGCGGGGGTCGCCATTGAAAATGCTCGTTTGTTTGAAGACGCAAGGCGCCGTTCACGTTGGCTGGAAGCGTGCATGGATGTCACAGGCAAGATGATGGACGATGAACGTAACATCACTGAAAGCAGTCTGGACATGATTGCGGCCACTGCATTGGCAGAGTCTGACTCTGCCCTGACCATGATCGGGGTTTCATCCGATCATGGCCCTGAGCTGTATGTGGCAGCGGCCGCGGGTGAACGGGCTCCGCTGTTGGCTGGCCGTTCTCTGGCTTTGGAGTCCCCGGAGATCGCGGAGGTTTTGAGAACCGGCGTACCTACTGTCTTCGAGGACGCCTCTGATCTGCTCGGGGCTGAAGACGGGACGTCTTTTGGGCCGATCATCGTTATTGCGTTGGGACCCCAAGGCCCGAACCAGGGCTTGTTGATTCTGGCGCGTAGCCAAGGGTCCGGGAGCTATTCCAAGCTTGTGGTGGAGATGAGCGCCATATTTGGCTCTCACGTTGCATTGGCCTTGGAATTGGCGAGGACTCACAGGTTGCGTGAACAGATCATGATATTCACAGACCGGGATCGGATTGCCAGAGACCTGCACGACGTGGTCATTCAGCGCCTCTTCGCCGCAGGCCTGAGTATTCAGAGTTTGCAGCGGTTTATTACGGACAAGACGGCGTCCCAGCGAATTAGGGCTGTGACCACAGAACTTGACGAAACCATTCGGGACTTGCGGAATACCATCTATTCGTTGCGGGTCAGCTCCGGCGAAACGGAGTTGCTGAGCGACTTAATTCTGAGGACAGTTCGCAATGCCGCCAAAACGCTCGCCTTCGCTCCCCGGTTGAATTTGGCCGGGCCCATAGATTCTGCGATTTCCGAGGATACAGCCAAGCATCTTCTAGCGGTGCTGTCCGAAGGGTTGAGCAACGCAGTTCGGCATTCCGACGCGGGGGCAATTGAGGTTTCCGTTGACGTCACGGCCGAGTCCGTGAGCGTCACTATTGACGATGACGGAATAGGCGTGGGCGATCTGGTTCACCGAAGCGGGCTGCTTAACATGGAACAGCGCGCCGAGATTCTGCACGGAACCTTAGACCTTGAGAGCGGAGAAAATACTGGAACCCGGCTGACCTGGAGTGTGCCTGCCGCGGATGCTCATTAACGGAATTCAGGAGGCCTGCCATCGTGTATCAGTAATGAAAACGGCAGCCTGCGTGCGTCGTTCGAAACCCAGTTTTGCCAGCAGTGAGGACACATAGTTCTTGACTGTCTTCTCGGCCAGAAACATTTCACTGCCAATCTCTCGATTGGTCAATCCGCGGCCAATGAGTTTGAGTACGCGCCCTTCCTGCGGGGTCAGGGCGGAGATCCTAGGATCTGTCCGTTCGGGCTCAGCCAGGCCCTGAACCACCTTCGCCAAGACGTCGGGGTTGAAAAGCGTTTCACCCTTGGCGGTGCGGCGCAGGGACGTCAGTAGATCCGTGCCGTCAATTTCCTTCAACACATAGCCTGAGGCGCCAGCAAGGACAGCGCCACGCAGCGCTTGCTCGTCGTCGTAACTCGTGAGAATCAAGCACTGCAGAGTTGAATCCACAGACCGGACATCACGACAGACCTCTATGCCCGTGCCATCGGGAAGCCGGGCATCCAATACCGAAACGTCAGGATGCAGGGCCGGGATGCGCCTGGTTGCTTCCAGTGCGGAGCCGGTTGACCCAATAACTTTGAAGCCTTCACCTTCGAGTAGTTCTTTGAG